>SLKF01000188.1 GCA_007134725.1 Clostridiales bacterium
AATTACTCCGTCCCTCTGTCCTTTCTCTGTCCCTCTGTCTTTCGCTGTTTTTTGTTATGCTTTTAAGAACTGGTATTGGGCAGCAAAGAGTTTATAGTACATGGATTGGTTCTCTAATAATTCATCATGGCTACCGGTTTCCAGGATTTTGCCGTCATGGATGACCATGATGCGATCCGCATTTTTGATGGTGGACAATCGATGGGCAATGACAAAGGAAGTACGATCTTTCAAAAGAGCATGGATCCCTTTTTGCACCAGGATTTCCGTTTCCGTATCGATGCTGGAGGTGGCCTCGTCCAGAATTAAGATTTTGGGATCATTGAGAACGGCTCGGGAAAGGGCCAGGAGTTGTCGTTGTCCGATGGAAAGCTTGGATCCCCGTTCATTGATTTCCGTATCATATCCCTTCTCCAGTGCCATAATAAAGTTATGGGCATTGACCACCAGGGCGGCTTGGATAATCTCCTCATCGGTGGCATCGGGTTTCCCGTACTTGATATTTTCCTTTACGGTGCCGGAAAATAAAAAGGTATCCTGCATCATAATGGCCATTTGCCCTCGTAGGGAATCCAAGGTAACATCGTTGATGTCATGTCCGTCGATTTTGACCACGCCCTGGGAGACATCATAAAAACGACTGAGAAGGTTAATAATCGTGGTCTTTCCCGCACCGGTATGGCCAACCAAGGCAATGGTTTCCCCTTTTTCAACATGAAAACTGATGTTATCTAAAACCTGTTCCTCCCGATCATAGGAAAAGCTTACGTTTTCAAAGCTTACGTCCCCTTCAATGGGAGGCAGTACTTTGGCATTTTGGCGGTTTTCGATATCCGGTGGCGTATCCAGTATTTCGAAAATTCGTTCCGCACTGGTCATATTACTGACCGTTACGTTATAAAAATTCGTCAGGTTGATAACCGGTCGCCAAAACATGGTAATATAGCCCATAAAAGCTACTAAGACCCCGATGGAGATGGTCCCGGTATCGATGAGTCGAACCCCAACCCAAAACACAATGGCGGTACCGAATCCCCAGGAAAGAACCACCATAGACCAGAAACCGTCGGCAAATTTAATGGCACCGATAAAAGATTGATTCAATTCTGTCCCCAGTCCTAAGAAAGTTCCGCTGGTGTGGCGCTCCCGGGCAAAACTTTGCACGACCCGAATTCCCGAATAATCCTCATGAATGTAAGCGTTTAAATTGGAGTTTTTCTTTCGAAAAACCTGCCATTTTTTTCGAAAGGTACTCTCAATTAAGATCAGTCCTCCCATTAAAATCGGAAGGGTAATAAAGGCGGCAATAGCCAGTTGGTAACTCATCCAGAACATGATTCCGGAAATTGCGATTAAGGTGATTAAATCCGGAATTACCACGGTTACACTGTCGGTAAAAAAGTTGGTCAGGGCATTGACATCCGTGGTGATTCGAGCAAGAATTTTTCCTACGGGACGGCTATCGAAAAAGGAAAAAGAAAGCTTTTGAATATGATTGAACAGGGCTTCCCGAATTTCCATCAATACTTTGTTGGAGGTTCGTCCCATGATCATAATTCGCTTTTTGGAGGCGATCATGGAAATGACGTTTACCACCACCATAATTCCTGCCAAAAGCAGTAAGCCTTGGGTATTTTCCCTTGCAATAAATTCATCAATCCCGATTTTGATAAAGTAGGGGTTGATGATATTTACCGATACCGCAATAATCATCAAAATTAAAGCGGAGAACACACTTTTTTTATAGTTTTTCAAGTAGCTGAGCAGCCGCTTGATCACGGAAAGTCTCAGGGACTGCTGGACTACCTCATCTTCTTTGAAGGTATTAACCGACATAAAAACACCTCATTTTCTATGGTTATTTCTTTTGAATCCCTTTATTTCAGGAATTAAGAATTTATTGTATTACAAGAATGGATCATTCCTTAACCAGAAATTTCACCGAAGTTAACAGTAAAATTAAGGGTAAGCAAAGTAGACAAGCTTCAAAGTTGAAGTGCCTTTCCTTTAAACATCGTACCAGTCTAAGAATGAAAAAATTAATAATCGACATCTAAATCACCTCTTTGTTCAGTAATGTCACATCTCCCAGTTGGTTTTTGTATAGGTTGAAATAATAGCCCTTTTGATTCAACAGCTGATGATGATTGCCCTTTTCCAGAATGTTGCCATCCTCTAAGATGATGATCTCATCCGCGTCTTTTACCGCTGAGATGCGATGGGCTATAATGATTTTGGTAATGTTTGCTCTTTTATTTAATGCTTTTTGAATCTGATATTCGGTTTCCATATCCAGAGCCGATGTGGCATCGTCGAAGATCAGGATGGGACTCTTTTTTAACAGGGCTCGGGCAATGGAGATCCGTTGCTTTTGTCCTCCGGATAAGCCCACGCCACGTTCCCCAATGATGGTTTCCAGTCCATCGGGCATCTCCTGAATAAAATCATATACCCGGGCATCTTTCATGGCTTGCTCTACTTCCTCCATGGTGGCCGCCTGGGAACCGAACTTGATATTTTCCAATAAGGTATCGGAAAACAGGAACGTATCCTGCATGACGACGGAAATACTTTTTCGAAGCTCCTGAAGATCCTGATCTTGTACCTTCACCCCGTCAACGAGGATTTGCCCCTGGGAAGTATCATAATAGCGAGGGATCAAGTTGGCTAGAGAGGTTTTTCCCGATCCCGTGGCCCCCATGATCGCTACGGTACTACCGGGTTTGATTTGCAAGTAAATATTGTTGAGTATTTTCTCTTTTCCATATTGAAAGGATACATTTCGAAATGCCACAGATCCATGGCGTTTCTGGGGTGAAACGGGATTTTCAGGGTTTTTGATACTGGGAACCTCATCCATGATCGTGAAAATCTTCTTTAAAGAAGCATTGCATCGGGAAAGACTGTTGGTCAGCCAGCCGAGAAAGCGCATAGGCCACACCAGCATGGCTACATAGCCGTTAAAGGCAACCAGGGCTCCGATGGTCATCTGCTCATTGATAACAAAAATGCCTCCTACCAAGATCACTAAGATTGTGGCGAAATAGGATAAAAATTCGATCTTGGGATGAAAGTTGCCTAATATATTGTTTCGCTTTACATTTAATTGATAAAGCTTCTTGTTTTCTTTGCGAAACTTCTTTTTTTCAAGGTTTTCGCGATTTAAGGATTTTACTAATCGTACCCCGGCAATGTTTTCCTGGGCTTTTGTATTGAGCTTGGCATCCTGGTCACTGATTTCTTCGTAAGCCGTACCCATTTTACGATCCATTTTAAGGGCTAAGTATCCGAGAAAGGGGAAAACCAAGGTGCAGACCAAAGCCAGTTGCCAGTTGATGAAAAACATCATGGTTGTGGCGGCGATGACATAAAAGATCTGCTCTAAGAAAAAGCCTGCCACAAAGCCCACCACTTCCCAAACATTATCCACATCCCTTGTGGTCCGGGACATAATTTCCCCAGTGTTGGTTTTATCAAAGTACTCGAAGGGTAGGCTTTGAATATGGTCGAATAAATCCCGGCGAAGATCCAGGCCAACCTGAATCCCTGCATAATCAAAGAGGTACTCTCGGATATAACCAAAGACTGCTCGCCCAAGGGTAATTAAGATCAATAGTATTAAAAGTCCGGTCAATCGGTGAAATTCCCCGCCGACGATGACATCGTCAATAATTACCCCGGTAATATAAGGGTTGATCATATCCAGTCCGATGAGAAAGAACATGGATATGGTGGGGATGATAAATAGCATTTTGTATTTTTTCATGTAATTGAATATTCGTTTCATGATTCTCCTCCTTATCAGAACTCTTGCACAGTACAATCTAGGACTGCAGCCTCGGAGTTCCTGGTGCTTTTAAAAAATTCGCAAATCCTGTGAGCTTTTTTTTTCAAAGAAAAAGACCACAGAAGGTTCTGTGGCCACAATAAGACAAAGTCTTAGTATCTATTTCTTCCCCAACGTAAAATTCTTTTAGACTTTTACAAGTTCTTCTTATGGTAGTGCTACATATGTTTGGTAAACATACTTTTTTACAGAAGAAGGGCTTGTAAAAAGACTTTCATTTTAAGTTTAGGGATAGAAAAAGGCCACAGCCACGATCAGCTATAGCCTAAAATTCCATAGAAATAGGCCATAACGTCTCTGCCATGACCTAAAGTTTTATATGTAATAAAGGAATATAATCAGAAGAGAATAAGAAAACGGCTTCTGTTATGCCTTTATAAACTTTAAATCCAAAAATGCAGAGGGATCGTGATGAATGATAGAATTATTTCCTTGATCAAGAACAGTGTTGCCGATAAATTTCATGCCAAAGGGAACCACGGTAACTCTTCGTAATTTAATCATCAAATTCTCCTCCTTCTTTCGTATTTTTGTGATCGGATTTTTTTCCTATTTCACAATACATATATTATACCTTGGTACAATAAAAGTCAACACCTTTTTAAGAAATAGTGCAAATATTTTTAAGAGTGCAAGAACGGGTTATTTATTTCCATGAAGTTCTTTCCTAAGAATGCCCTACAAGAAGGTTGTAAATTGGGGGAAAATAATAATAAGGCT
>SLKF01000160.1 GCA_007134725.1 Clostridiales bacterium
AATAATAAATCCGTATTGCTTTTTAACTCGGTTAGAATTTTTTCAATAGGATTTATTTTCTATTTAGCATATCCCAAACTTCTGCTTTTCGTCAATAAGCTCCTACAAATTTAAGAAAGTAGAACAAAAGTGTAGGCGAAAATTTTTATGGGTATAATCAATATAATTCGGATGAATAATTATGAAATGAGGTGCTTTTTATGCTAAAGACTATTACAAACAAATCTTATTCTAAGGTAAGCGGCAGCATTGTTCTGATAACACTTATAATTTTCATGGTATTTATTATACTAGTTCTACCTAAAGAATCGAAGCGTTCCGATGAGTATTTTGGAGATTCCCCGGTTCCGGATAGTTCTTTTATCTATACCGAGGAAGATCTTTACAATATGGCTGATAATTTTGGTACCGAGGGAAGAGCCTACTATATTCGTTCCCGCTTCACCTTTGATATTGTTTGGCCTCTGGCCTATGGTTTCTTTCTCTGGGCATCCATCGCGTACTTTGGTCGTGCTTTTAAGCATTCTATCATTCGATATACAGTGCTACTCCCTATCCTCGGTGTAATTCTGGATTATATGGAGAATTTGGGAGCCTCCTATGTGATGTTTATGTATCCTGCTAGAACTCCCTTCTTGCCTTATGTTGTACCGATTTTTACACTAAGCAAATGGTTAATCATCGTCGCAAGTTTTGTTGTATTAGTTCTTCTTGTAGTTTATAAAGTCTATTATCTATTTTTACAGAAGAAAACATAAACAATACTTTTTAACAAAAAGTGAATTTTTTGAAGGTGCTTATCTCTTTATCAACAAAAGTCAACGCATCCGCAACACGTAAAAACCTGCAAATCCTTATATGCGGAAATTTTGCAGGTTTTCTATATATTATCCCCTTTTCCAACTTGCCTATACTACTTGTGTTCATACTTTGAGATGTTAAATCGCCGACCAGGCTACACTAAAGGATCCTCTAGTACGTTCCCCCATTACAATCAATCGGTAGGTCCCGGTTTTATTTACCGGAATTTCCATCTTTTCTTCTGATTTAAGATCTGTAGGCAGCAGATAAACTTCTCCCGTAGGGCTCTCAATTTTGATCTCCAAATTTCCCTTTTTTATTTCCGAGTTGTAGGCGATGGTGATGATTTCTCCCGGTTCTCCTTTAATGTTTCGACTTTCGATCCCATCAAAATAGTAATAGGATGCGGTAAAAGTATTACCTACCCCTGAGGAGACATAACCGACTTTTAAATTGGAAGAACTGCACCCTACCACCAACAACACAAAAATAAGGATCCCCAAAGCCATAATTCTTTTGCCTTTCTTTTGAATAGTTCTTTCCATAACCCTCTCATCCCTTCATGTTTTTATACTTTGATATAATTTTATCTCATATTGCTTTTGGGGATAACAGTCTACGGAAGGTTTCATATTCCGCCTTAAGACGGATATTTCATATCCTGTTCTTAGTTTTTTCTTAACGGCGTCGCCGTGCAATCATAACCATTCGAAGAAGTTGCAGTACAGCGGTTGCCATGGCAGCAACATAGGTTAGTGCGGCGGCGTTCAGAACCGCTTTTGCTCCTTTTTCCTCTTCTACTACTAAATAACCCTCCGCCTGAAGTAGATTCATGGCCCGACTGCTGGCATTAAACTCCACCGGTAAGGTGATTACTTGAAATAACACCGCTACAGCAAACAGATAAATCCCCAGGGTCATCAACTCCCCCATCGATGGAATCAAAAGCCCAACAATTAAGAAAATCCATGCAGCGGAGGATCCAAACTTTGCCGCGGGGAGGATTAAATTTCGAAAACTTAGGGGTTTGTATCCTAAACCATGTTGAATGGCATGGCCAACCTCATGGGCTGCAACACTTACCGAGGCAATGGAAGACCCTTGAGCAACTTCTCGAGATAGGCGGAGAGTCTCACTTCCGGGGTCATAATGGTCCCCTAACTCTCCTTTGGCTCCTTCAATTTTTACATGGGCGAGATCATTCCGGTCCAACAGACTTCTTGCCACCTCCATTCCCGTATAGCCATTACGTGTGGGGACTTTCAAGTACCGAGAAAAATTAGATTTAACCTGTTGTTGGGCAAACATGGTTAGTAGAATTCCCGGAATCAAAATCAACATGGTTGGATCGAAGAACATGGGAAAATACATAAAATCAACTCCTTTATTGATATTTCATCAATCCTACCATTATTTCATGAACTGATTATGAACTTTTCCACAAAAAAAAGGACCAGTATATGCTGTTAAATGGGGTCCTTTCCTTAGATTATTTATTCTTTATCCTTTATATGCCTCTTCCAAAGGCTCTATTTCCAGTTTTTTCATCTTTAGCATGGTATCCATTACCCGTTTTGCCCGTTCTTTATCTTCATCTCGAAGGTATTGATCCAGGATCCTCGGAACAATCTGCCAGGATACTCCAAATTCATCCTTTAGCCAACCGCACTGCTCCGCCTCGGGATCCACCGAAAGCTTATGCCACAAATGGTCTATTTCCTCCTGGGTATCCAAAAGTACCATCAGAGAAATCCCTTCACTAAAAGTAAAAGGATGATCCAGTCCGCTATCCATGGCGCTAAAATGTTGGTTTTCCAATTGAAATGATCCAAACATTAAGGCGTCTTTATCTTCAATTAACTGATCTTCACCATAATAGTTTAAATCCTGAATGCGACTTTCTTCAAAGATTGAAGTATATTTTCGAATCGCATTTTCCGCCTGCTTATACTGGTCTTGAGTAAACAATAGACCGGGGACCACCATTTGGTGATACTTTTCTTGGTACATCAATTGCCAACTAACGCCATATTTATCTTGAATCCATCCAAAATACTCGCTGAAATCATAAACATCGAGGGGCATTAAGATATCACCTTCTTCGGATAACTCTTTCCAAATACGATCTATTTCTCCTTTGCTGTCCAAATTTATTGTAAAAGAAATGGAAGGATTTTTTTCGAACTCCACTCCACCGTTTAGAATGCAAAAATCCATTCCGCCGATCACAAAATCCTTTGTAATAATATTTCCATCGGATCCGTAGACTCCATCTTTTAACTCACTATTGGGAAAGATAGAAGTATAGTAGTCCGCCGCTTTTTCTCCATTCTTCTCAAACCAAATAACCGGGATAATTTTTTTCACTGTAAAACCTCCTAATTGCTGATCATTCTTAATTCTACTTTGCTATATAATTCAACCTCTTCTTTCTGTTTATACCCTTAGGAAAAATGGCAAAACAGCTGAAAACAAAAGCCCTCCCCGATGAATAGATTAATCGGAAAAGGCTTTATGATAATTGAACTTATTGTGAAATGTTACTCTTATGAAACACTAGGATAAATTGCTATCGATAAGCCCGCTCGTACTGTTTTGCCGGCTCAATTTCATCCCTGAGTATTGTTGCAGCGTCTTGAGGCCAGTGAGGGTTTCGAAGAAGTTCACGCCCTAGATAAATATAATCCGCCCGTTTGTTTTGAAGAGCTTCTTCAGCCATTTCTCCACGAGTGATCAGCCCCCCTGCCATTACCGGGAGCTTAGTTAAGTTTCTAATCTCTTCTGCAAAGTGAAGTTGATAACCGGGATAAGGGTTGATCTTTGCATGGACCGCCCCTCCGGAGCTGACGTTAATCAAATCCAGTCCCAGTTCCTTTACCAGGTTAATCATTCTGGCCAGATCTTCAGGATGGTTGCCCTTTTCTTTGTAATCTTCTGCTGAAACCCTTAGAATTACCGGTTTATTAGAAGGCCAATGCTGATGAATTTCTTCCATGACCTCTTTCAAGAATCGAGTTCGATTCTTTAAACTGCCTCCGTACTCATCCTCCCGTTGATTGGATAAGGGAGATAAAAATTGATTAATTAAGTATCCGTGAGCGCCGTGGATTTCGATGGTATCAAAACCTGCTTCTTCCGAACGTCTGGCACCCTCGCCAAAAGCTTTGATTACTTCCTGGATCGTCTCTTTTGTCATCTTTTCCGGCTTTTTATAATCCTCGCTAAAAGCTATGTCAGAAGAACTGATAAGGGTTTCCGATGTAACGGAGCATTTTCTGCCCGCATGTCCCAGTTGAATCCCGGATTTTGCCCCGGATTGATGGATAAAATCCACCAATTCCTTTAAAGGCTGGATGTGCTCATCAGACCAGATTCCCAGATCTTCAGCAGAAATTCTTCCCCGCTTTTCCACAGCGGTGGCTTCCAGAATAATCAGCCCGGTCCCCCCTAAGGCCCTTGCGCCGTAGTGCACTCTATGAAATTCTTTTACGAAACCTTCATCATCGGAGCTGTACATGCACATCGGTGCCATAACAATGCGGTTTTTCAGGGTTAAATCTTTTAATGTTCCTTCTGTAAATAATTTTGCCATATGGTTTTCCTCCTCTAATTCACCCGAAACTTCGCCCAACTTCCGCTTTCATCTCCCTGAACGATTAGCTGGGCCTGAATCCGCTCTTTTAATTCTTCCACGTGGGAGATGATTCCCACAAGCCTGCCGGCCTCTTGCAGGTCAATCAAGCAGTTGATGGCAC
>SLKF01000050.1 GCA_007134725.1 Clostridiales bacterium
ACGGGAGATAGGACGGGAGATAGGACGGGAGATAGGACGGGAGATAGGACCGATAGTAGGACCGATAGTAGGACCGGAAACAGAAGGATCATCAGGAAGTACTAATTAAGGGAAAGCGAAAAACGGAGGGCGTAATGATGAAAAAAGAGAAAAAGCAACCGCTAAAAGAAAGGGAAATAGGAAAGGAAAGTCCCCACAATCCATCCAACTCCCCGGGGACCTTATGGATTGTACCCACCCCCATCGGAAATCTGGAAGACATCACCCTAAGAGCCCTTCGAATTTTACAGGAAGTGGATAAAATCGCGGCGGAGGACACCAGAAATACTCGAAAACTCTTAACCCATTTTGATATTCACAAACCCTTAATCAGTTATCATGACCATAATGAAAAACAACGCAGTGAGACCATCACCTTGGATTTACAACGGGGCCTTTCCATTGCCCTGGTTTCCGATGCGGGGATGCCCGGTATTTCCGATCCCGGTTTCCAAGTGATTCAACAGGTGATTGAAAAAAACCTTCCCCTGGAGATTCTTCCGGGAGCCTCGGCCTTTGTCAATGCCTTAGTGGGGTCGGGCCTGCCCAACGGAAAATTTGTGTTTGAAGGATTTTTAAGCCGGGAGAGAAAAGAACGGAAAAAACGGTTGGAAAGCTTGAAGGAAGAGGAACGAACGATGATTTTTTACGAGTCTCCCCATCGAATCAAGGAGACCCTAAAGGATATGGGAGAAATCTTCGGGCCCCGCCGAGGGACCATTGCCCGGGAGTTGACCAAACGCTATGAAGAGTTTATTCGAGGCAGTATCGCCTCACTATTGGAAGGCTTGGAAAAAGCCCCTTTAAAGGGGGAAATGGTTCTGGTCATTGAAGGTTTTCAAGGAAAAAAAGAGGAATCCTTTCAAGGACTCAGCCTGGAAGAACACCTGCTGTTGGTAATGGAAACCGGCTTGTCGAAAAAAGATGCGGTCAAAAAAGTGGCCAAGGATCGGGGAATTCCCAAGCGGGAAGTCTATGATGTGGGGATCGACTTTGAACAGGAATAAAGGCATGAAAACAATAATAAAGGCATGAAATTTATAAAAAGCCAAAATCAATGAAAGAATAAGAATAAAAAAAAGACATAAAAAAAGGCATAAAAAAAGACATAAAAAAAGGCATAAAAAAACGGGTCAGGGGAGACCCGATTTTTCAGCTTATGATCAGCACTGATTCAGTGAACTTACTTCATATCACTGATGCAAGTATCACAGACATTTTTTCCTTTATAATGCACAACATCCTTAGCATTTCCGCAGAAAATGCACGCTGGCTCATATTTCTTCAGGATTACGCTTTCGCCGTCCACATAGATTTCTAAAGCATCTTTTTCCATGATGTTTAGGGTTCTGCGAAGTTCGATGGGAAGCACGATACGACCCAATTCATCCACTTTTCTTACGATACCGGTTGATTTCATCATTACTGAATCCTCCTTAAATTTATTAAAAGTTCAATTCCATTCGAGCTTTTACAACAAAATTCGACATCTGTCATTTTAAATCATACCAAAGTTACCATTAAAAGTCAATGTTTCTCGGGAAATTTTTTGTAAATATTCAAAACTTAACAAAACTTTCTGTGAAATCCTCAGGAAGCTGGGTAGATACACCAATAGCGGGAAAAGCCCAAAGAGATTTTCCAATAAGAAGGCTCTCAAAATAAGAATCATTTGCAAATTCAAAGAAAAAGAGTAAAATAATAATAAAGAAACTCAATTAGGAGATGATCGCTATGGATCACGTCATAAATGCGGTGGCCCGACAGGCCAAGGATCGGGGAGAACCCTGTTACTTAGTTGGAGGAACCATACGGGATATATTGTTAAACCGGGACTTGTTGATTCAGGATCTGGATTTTGTTACCAAGGAAGATCCCAAGGATTTTGTCGAAAGTCTCTTGAAGACTTTAGAGGGAAAACTGATTCCCATAGATAAAGAAAAACGGCTCTACCGGATTCAACTAAAGGAAGGTTTGGCCTTGGACTTTACCCAAATGGAAGGGGAAGGGATTGAAGAAGATTTGGGAAAGCGGGATTTAACCATCTCCGCCATGGCCTATCCCATGGAGGCTCCCTGGCCCCTGGAAGAAGAGTATATTATCGACCCCTTCGGAGGCCGTGGGGACATTGAAAAAAGAAGGGTGCGTCATATTCGGGAGGAAGCCTTTGAAGAGGACCCCCTACGACTGATTCGAGCCCCGAGATTAATGTGCCAGCTTCGGTTTAATATGGCGGAGGAGACCATCCAAGCCATCCGAAAACACGCCCATCTTCTGAAGAAGGTAGCGGGAGAGCGGATTACCCATGAGTTGTTTTTAATCCTTCAACAGGATAAAACCTATCACTTCCTCACCTTCATGGATAAAAAGTTGAATATATTAAATAAAATTTTCCCGGAAATCGAAAACATGAAAGAAATCGGAGAATGCAAATACCACGTCGTGGATAGCTGGACCCATTCGGTGTACACCGTAAAGGTGGCGGAGAGTGTGATTTATGCCCAGGGCTATTTTGAAGACCATATTCGCCAAGCCTACGAAGAACATTCCAGAGAACTGATTTCAGGGACCCATCGACGGATTGATCTGATCAAACTGGGGGCCCTGTTTCACGATATCGGCAAACCTTCGGCGAAAAAAGTGGACACAACGGGAAGAACCCGTTTTCGGGGACATGAGATCACCGGAGCGGAACTGGTAAAGGAATACGCAGAGCGATTGAAGTGGAGCAAGAAGGAAAGTGCCTTGCTGTATAAATATGTGGCCCAGCATATGACGCCCCTGGTGCTATACAAAAATAACGATGTCAGCGGAAAGACCCTGTATAAATTTTTCACCGAAGCAGGAAAAGAAACCTTGGACTTACTGCTGATTGCCTTGGCGGACATTGTCTCCACCCGAAAATTATTGGATCCTTATGAAGAGATGGGAATGTTTAAGGTTCATGTGGAGTACATTGCCAATAATTATATCACCCGGTATAAACCCCTCGAAGATATCACGGGGATCATTACCGGCCGGGAGGTTATGGAGATCGTAAACCTTCCCGAAAGTACTTTTGTGGGAGAAGTGTTGGAGGATTTGAAAAAAGCCATGTTCTTCGGACATATTCCTTCTCACAAGGGGGGAGCCTTAAAATATCTGAAAAAGAACTATCCCGTAAAAGCCCAGAAAGCCGAAAAATAAAAGCGTAGAAAACCCAAAATAAAAACCCAAAATAAAAACACAAAAAACCCGGCCTTCCTAACTGCAATCTGCAGTGGAGAACCCCGGGTTTTTTAGGTGGGTATATGAGAAAAAAGTATTCCTTAGTCGGTTTTAGTCGAAGCAACCTTGTTTTGATTGACCATGTCCTGTTTTAGCTGCCAAAGAGCTTCCGACAGGTCGGTTTTATAAATCTGGGGCCGGGTAAGGCGCTTATATTCCGGCCATAGGGTGGCCAGTTCCTTGGCAACATGATCCTTTACCTCCTGGGTACTGCGGCGGCGATACACCAGTTCTCCATCAACAAAGATGGGGGTTAACAGTTTTTTGAGTCGGTATTCCTTAAAGGTGGTTTGTTTCCAGGTATAAATCGGATGAAAAATGGTTAAGGGCTTTTTCTCATCGATGACTTCATCCTCCAGGGTAATCAAATCCGCCTGGGCTTTTCCGCTTTTCAAGTCATAGATCCGGTAAATATTTTTAAAACCGGGGTTGGTGATTTTTTCCGGATTGTTGGAGATTTTGATTTTCGCTACCCACTTTCCATCAACCTCCGCGGCACTGAGCTTATACACGCCACCCAGGGCAGGGCAGTCTTTGGAAGTGATCAGATTGGTCCCCACACCCCATCCGTCCACTCTGGCATTTTGATCCTTTAAAGAGGAGATGGTGCCTTCGTCTAAATCGCTGGAGGCCACAATGATCGCCTCTGGAAAACCGGCGTTATCCAGCATTTTTCTCGCCTGTTTGGAAAGGTAGGCAATATCTCCGGAGTCGATGCGAATTCCTTTTGGTTCATGGCCTTGGGCCCGTAGTTCCTTAAAAACAGTAATGGCATTGGGGATCCCTCTTTCCAGGGTGTTGTAGGTATCCACCAGCAGAAGACAATCATCGGGATAGGCCTTGGCATAGGCCCGGAAGGAGTCCAACTCCGAGGGGAACTTTTGAACCCAGCTGTGGGCTTGGGTTCCCACCACGGGAAGCTTAAACTTCATCCCCGCCAGGACATTTGAGGTGGAACTGCACCCGCCAATGACGGCGGCTCTGGCTCCGTAAACGCCCGCATCGGGTCCCTGGGCTCTTCGAAGACCGAACTCAAACACCGGGTCTCCCTTAGCGGCGGTAACAATTCGGGCAGCTTTGGTGGCAATTAGGGACTGGTGGTTCATCACATTCAGTAAGGCGGTTTCTATTAGTTGGGTTTCAAAACAGGTGCCTTTTACCCGCAGGATGGGTTCATGGGGAAACATGATGGTTCCCTCTACCACACCGTAAATGGTACCCTTAAATTTAAAGGTTCGAAGGG
>SLKF01000043.1 GCA_007134725.1 Clostridiales bacterium
GCATTCATATTTTCGGGAATCGCTGAATCCATGGAGCTCTCCAAACTACTGGGAGCTTTCCTTGCCGGTGTCATGCTTTCGGAAACCGGTACCTCAAGAGAATTTGGCCGGATGATCGAACCGGTGAAGAATCTTTTTATGCCTTTTTTCTTTTTCTGGTTCGGGACATCCATTGATTTAGGCGCCGGACGATTTGATTTTCTTGTTCTGGGGGTTCTCATTCTCTGGGGATTGGTCGGAAAAATGATTGTAGGCCTTTGGGGAGGCAGGCTTTATGGCTTAACCTTCAAAGGATCAATAAGAGCTGCCTTTTCCCTAGGACAACGGGGGGAATTCAGCGTGGTGATTGCTGCCTTAGCCCTGACTGGACTTCGTTTTTTCTTAGGAATTTATATCGCTGTAACCGCAGTGGTGGGGGTGTATCTTTTTAGATTGGCTCCCTCTCTTGGAGAGAAAATCGGTGACTTGTGGATTCGTAGAAAGAAAAAGAAAACAGAAGTTTAGAAAGAATAGAAGAAAGGAGAATTAATCATGTATATCATAATTATCGGTGGGGGGAATGTAGGTCAGCACGTTGCAAAAATGCTTTTGGATAAAAAGCAGGACGTGTTGTTGATTGATAAAGATGAAAAAACCGTGGAATCGATCCGAAAAACAATGGATCTGAATCTGATTCATGGGAATGGTGCCAGCGTTGAGATACTGGAAAAGGCGAAGATTAGTTCCGCTGATATGTTGATCGCCTTGATGGAAAATGATGATGGGAATATTCTTGCCTGCATGCTTGCAAAAACCTTTTCCAAGAAGATTACCACAGTTGCAAGAGTTCGAAATCCTGAAAGTGTGGGAAGCATTGATATTGATACTCTTGGATTGACAAAAAAACAGGTTGGTCTAGATGTGATCATCAGTCCGCAACAAGCTGTTGCTGAGGAGATGGTGAAAATGATCTATTTTCCGGATATGGTAGAAGTGGACTATTTTGCAGAGGAAAAAGTGAAACTCATAGGAAACGTGATCCAAGAGAAATCGAAAATTAACGGAAGGAAAGTCGGAGAGATTGATTTGCCTGGGGCTGCAAAGATCGTTGGAATTTCAAAAGAAAGTGGAAAATTCATGTTTCCTTCGGTGGAAGACACCATAGAAAAAGGGGATAGAGTCTATTTTCTCGGTACCATCGAGGATATACGAAACAGTAGTGAATTACTCATTGATAAGGAATCAGATATAGATCGGGTGCTGATTCTTGGAGGAGGGAAAACAGGATATACTCTGGCTAGGGAACTGGAATCCAACGAAGGACCATCACTTATTACCAAGTTGATTGAGGCGGATCCTAGACGTTGTGAAGAACTGAATCGAAGTCTGAAAAAAACCCTGATCATTCAGGGAGGAGGCAGGGATGATTCCTACTACAATGAAGAGGAAATCCAGGAGGCAGATGTCCTGGTGACGGCGACAGGAGACGATCGTATCAACCTGATCGCATCGGTGATCGGGAAGGAGTTGGGGGTAAAAAAAATCATCAATGCTCTGGAAAACAACGACTATAGATCGGTGTATCCGAAAATGGGACTGCAAACCGTGATTAATCCTCAATTGATCACGGCGAAAAAAATCATGCGCTATATCCATAAAGAGAAAGTCGTTTCCCTCGCAGTACTGAAAGAAGATGTAGAAGTCTTTGAAGTGATTCTTGAAAGAGGATGCAGGGTGGAGGGAAAAAATATCGAAAAAATAGACTTCCCCAAGGAAGCATTGATCGGAGCCATTGTCAGAGACGATTCGGTCATCATGCCTGATAAGGAAACGATACTTAAAGGAGACGATCATCTGATTATTGTGGCATTAGGGAAAGTCAGTTTAAGTATGGATGAGTATTTTGTTTGCGAATAGATCGCTGGCACCGGCCTAAAATAAAACCTAATAATTTATTGATATCATAATTAAATCTAAAAACCTAAAAAAGCAGGTACTCTCATAATCAGAGGCCTGTTTTTTATATTCCCAATTTAGGTTTTCAGAAAGCAACCCATAATTACTATCCAGTTCACCTTAGGTAAAAGGAAAGTTAAAATTGAAAGGATTTTGAGTTAGCTTTAATAATAACCAAAAAATAAAAAAACTTTAAAAAAACTATTGCTTGTTACGTTACGTAATATAGTAAAATGTAGTTAATAAATCATTCGACCGAATTAAATATTTTTCAGTGTAAGGAGGAAAATAATATGAAAGAGAAAGAAAAGAAGTTAACCGTGGGGGAAGTCGCAAAAAAACTAAATATTACCGTTCGAACCATTCAGTATTATGATCAGATTGGACTGGTAAAGCCTTCTGAAGTTACGGAAGGAGGGCGAAGGCTCTATAGCGTAAGTGATTATGTAAAGCTTCATCAAATCATCACGCTAAAGGAATTTGGTTTTACATTAAAAGAGATTAAAGAACAAGTCATGCCCGCAGGAAGCCTAAAAGAAATGGATCGGTATCTAAAAAAACAGGAAGAGCTTATCCAAGAAGAGATCAAACGAAATCAGTTAACCTATCAATTGCTGCATCAGTTTCGCCGTGAAATGAATCAAGTAGGGAAAGTGGATTGGGAGGTGTTCGTGGAAATTATTGAACTTCTACGAAATCAGGATGAACATTACTGGATCGTAAAATATCTGGACAAAGATCTTTATGAAAAAATTAAGGAGCGAACGGTTAAAGACGAAGGACAACAGTATGTTAAACGAATGGAAAAACTATGTATTCGAGCAAAATCCCTACAGGATCAGGGAATGCTTCCGAGATCTCCGGAAGGAATAGCTTTAGCCAAGGAATGGTGGGATGAGATCATGGGATTTACTAAAGGGGATATGGAAATGATTCAACAGTTGACGGAACTTACGGAAAAAAGTCGGAATGAAAAGCAAACGGATTTTTTAAAAGTCTTCCGTGTGGTTGAAGAATTTATTTCCGAAGCACTGACCGCTTATTTTGAAAGCAATGAGATGAAGATGAAGGAGGAAAAACAATGATAACCGTAAAAAATCTTGTTAAAAGCTATGGAAAGGAAAAAGTCTTAAAAGGAATCGAATTTACCGTTGCTGAAAAGGAGATCTTTGCCCTACTCGGACCGAATGGTGCGGGAAAGACCACAACCCTGGAATGTATGGAAGGACTTAGGGATTTCGACGAAGGGGAGATCGAGATTTTTGGAGAAACCCCTAAAAAGGCTATGGAAAGTGGAACCATTGGGATTCAACTACAGTCATCATCACTACCGGGGAATATTTCAGTAACCGATGCCATGAAACTCTTTTGTACCTGGAATCAAATAGATTTTCGTGGAGATTTATTGGAAAAGCTCGGGTTAAAGGATTTGGGGAAGAAAGCTTATAAAACTTTATCCACGGGGCAGAAAAGAAAACTACACTTGGCCCTGGCCTTAACCCATGAACCGAAGGTACTATTTTTGGATGAACCCACTGCCGGATTGGATGTGGAAGCTAGAGCCCACTTACACAAGGAAATCAAAGAATTGAAAGATAAAGGAACCACAATTATCCTCGCTTCCCATGACATGGCCGAGGTGGAAAGCCTTTGTGACCGGGTTGGAATGATTGTTCAAGGGAAAATGCGGGCCATCGGAAATCCAAGGGAAATTGTTGCGGAAGTGGAAAAAGAGCAGTGGGTTGAAGTGCAGTGGCAAGGAACGCTACCAAAGCTGGACTTTAAGTACCTATCAGATCACCAAATGATCCAGGGAGTGCATCGTTTTAAAACCGAGCAGCGATTGGAAGGACTAAGGGAAATATTGGATTTTACTGAAAAAAGCGGACTGGATCTATTAGATATTAGACTGCAAAAGCCTTCCCTTGAGGAACGGTTTATCGAAATTTCCAAAGGAGGAAAATAACCATGATGAAAAGCTATCTGTTCACCTTATATCTTAAAACCAAACTGGACTTAAAAAGCGCAGAAATTCTGATCACCTATTATCTGGTACCCCTTGGATTCTTCTTTGTAATGGGAGCGGTATTTACCTCGATTATGCCGGAAGCCCAGGAAACCTTAATTGCTTCCATGGTGATTTTTGCAGTGACCATGGGGGCATTGATTGGAACACCCTCAGGGATTTTGGAATATATCGGAGTGGATATTCGAAAAACCTTTCAATCCGTAGGAATCCCTCTTCATACTGTAATCAGCACTACGGTAATTTCCGGACTACTCAATCTACTTGTGATGAGTCTACTAATATATGTAATCGCACCGATTGCTTATGGGGCCTCAAGACCAGAGAACTTAGGGTTATTTATTACCGGACTGGTAGCATTGGTTTTAACGACATTATTATTGGGAATTTTGATTGGGCTTTATGGAAAAACCACATCCATGGTAACAATGCTGTCCCAAGTGATATTTTTGCCATCAATGATGCTATCAGGGATTATGTTTCCTGCAGAGATGCTGCCGAAACCCCTTCATTATGTGGGATTGATTTTGCCTGCTACCCATGGAATGAAAATTTTAAGCA
>SLKF01000182.1 GCA_007134725.1 Clostridiales bacterium
TCACCGGGATAGTCACCGGGACAGTAAGACAATGGACATAGCAAGGGTTTCCCCCTTTCTAACCCTAAAGATGAAATAGGCAGCGAAAAAGAGGACGATTACTCCGTCCCCTTGTCCTTCTTATCTTTTTTCCCTTTATCTGTTTAGTTTTTTTGCAATTCCTGCAATGTAGCGACCTTGGTATCGTGCGCCGTCCAGTTCGTTTTCAGACGGCATTCTGGATCCGTCAGGAGCGGCGATGGTGGATGCCCCGTAGGGAGACCCTCCGGTGATTTCATTAATGTTTGATTGTCCTTCAAACGTATAGGGAAGGCCTGCGATGATCATGCCTTGGTGAAGCATGGTAGTATGGGTGCTTAGAATGGTTGATTCCTGTCCTCCATGCTGGGTGTTTGAGCTGGTAAATACTCCGCCGATTTTTCCGACTAATTTACCTTCCGCCCAAAGACCTCCGGTAGAGTCTAAGAACTGTCTCATTTGACCGACCATATTTCCGAACCGTGTTGGGGTTCCGAATATGATGGCGTCGGCTGCTGCTAAATCTTCAGGAGTCACAACGGGTAACTGATCAATTTCTTTTTTCGTTTCTGTTGCCCCCATTTTTTCTAATACTTCAGCGGGTAAGGTTTCCGGCACTCGCATGATTTCTCCTTCCATGCCTTCCACTTCTTCTACCCCTTCTTTGACCGCCTGAGCCATTTTGTAAATGTGTCCGTACATTGAATAAATCGGTATTACTACTTTCATTGAAATTCCTCCTTCGAAATTTTTTCGTATATTTTACTGGTGCAATCCAGTATTTTTTCATCCTGTTCTTTTAGATACCCGAAAGAAAAACTCTCAAACGCTAAATGAGAATTAAAATCAATAAATCCAAAATGAATACCAACTCGCACAAAATAAGCATGCATAAATCACGAAAAAAAAGCCCTCCTAAGAGGACTTTCTTTCCATGTGCAGTGCTATAGACTTCTCTTTCATTGTTACCGTTGATCAATGTGGTACATTATTTACGTTTTTCTCATTTCTATTCTTAGCTGATTTTCCCGGGATTGAGTATTCCCTTAGGATCAAAAGTACTTTTGATCCCCTTCATAATTTGAAAAGCTTCTTTTGACAGGGACTCTTCCAGATAGGACTTTTTCGCAAATCCGATTCCGTGCTCACCGGAAACCTGTCCCTTTAATTCTCTCGCTCGATCATACAACTTTTGGAAAACCTTATCCAGTTTATCCTTCCATATATCTTCCGGTAAATCATCCCGAAGAATATAAATATGAAGATTCCCATCTCCTGCATGTCCAAAACTTTTGATCCGTATATCGAATTCATCTTTTAACTCATTGGAATACTTTACAAATTCCGCAATATTATTTCGCGGTACCACAACATCACACTCATCCATTTCCGTAGTGGATGATTTAATGGCTTCCAGGAAGGCTCCTCGGGCGGACCAGATGGATTCTTGCCGCTCTTGAGTCTCGGAAATGAGCACATCAATGGCTCCTGCTTCCAGACAAATGTCTGCCACCACTTCATAGGCGTTTTCCACTTCTTCCTTGGAATTTCCGTCAAAGGATAGAAGTAAATAAGCATCGGAAGATTTATCGGGAAAGTCTTTTCCTAAAAACTCTTCTGAAGCCATGATGGTATCTTTCACCATATACTCAATGGCCGTAGGTACATTTTTAGATTTGATAATTTTCGGTACGGTTTCAATGGCGGTTTCCAACTTTTCAAAGGGAACCAGTAAACTGATCATCTTTTTCGGTAAAGGAAGCAGTCTAAGGGTGGCCTTCGTAACAATTGCCAAGGTACCTTCAGAGCCTACAATTAAGTCTTTTAGTCCGTAACCGGAACTATTTTTTACAATCTTCCCGCCGACTTCCATTATTTCACCGTTAGGTAAAACCAATTCCATCCCTCGTACATAGTCTCGGGTTACACCATATTTTACGGCCCGCATTCCTCCGGCGTTGGTACTGATATTCCCGGCAAGGGTTGCACTTTTTTCTCCCGGATCCGGCGGATAAAATAAATCATGGGACTCCACATATTTCGTAAGCTCCATTAACAACAATCCCGGCTCTACGGTAATCGTCAGGTTTTCTTCATCGAGTTCCAAAATATTATTCATTCGGCTCATATTCATCATAATCCCACCGTATATTGCTATGGATGCTCCCACCAGACCGGTTCCCTGACCTCGAGGAGTAACGGGGATATTGTGCTCATAGGCATACTTCATTATTTTTGATGTTTCTTCGGTAGAAATAGGCTCTACCAATACTTCGGGCATACTTTTTACCCCTACCAGCTCATCTCTTCCAAAGTCCTCACTGATGCCTTCTCCTACATAGATTCTTTCTTCACCCACAACAGATGTCAGAAAATCCACATCTTTTTGATCTACTTTTTTAAAGTTCATGCTGTAACCTCCTCGGACTTTTTAATCTTCGCTAATAGTTCCGGAACTACATCGTAAACGTCCCCAACAATTGCATAATGAGCTACTTGGAAAATTGCTGCCTTGGGATCCTTATTGATAGCAAAAATATAATCAGAATTTGTCATTCCCGCTTTAAATTGTACGGAACCTGATACCCCGCAGGTAATAATCAACTTCGGTCTTACGGTTCTACCACTGAGGCCGATTTGGGTTTTTGGATCTCCCCAACCCGCTTCAATTAAGGGTCGAGTCACGGCCACTTTTCCACCGAGCTCCTTGGCCAGCATTTCGATCATTTCCAGATCCTCTTCTTTTTTGATGGCTCTTCCTGCAACCACAATAACTTCTGCATCGGCTATATCATCTTCCACTTCTTTTTCCTTCGAAGATAAGACAGTTATTCCTGAGGATAAGTTCTCCGGTGGTTTACAAATCGTAATTTCTCCCGAAGGCTCATCGGTTCGATCCGGTGCATTCATGATTTTATATCTCACGGTAGCAAACTGGGGCCGATGTCTCGGAGTACAAATTTGTGCCATGATATTTCCCCCAAAGGCCGGTCTAATTTGAACCAAATCGGTGTCTTCCTTCATGTCCAGAATCGTACAATCCGCCGTAAGTCCGGTTTTAAACCTTGCAGCAACTCTTGGGGCTAAGGATCTTCCCAAGGGGGTCGCCCCAACTAATACCGTAGAAGGAGATACTTTGTCAATGAAATCAGAAAAGGCTGCGGTGTAAGGTTCAATTTTAAAATCTTTAAAAGCCTCATTATCATAAACAAATACTTCATCCACGCCGTAATGGAGGAGTTCCTCGGCCTGTTCCTTAATATTTGATCCGATAAATACTGCAAATACAGGATGGTTGATTTTATCCGCCAGTTCTCTCGCTTTTCCAATTAATTCATAGGTTACCGGGTGGATAACTCCATTATCGTGATCTACATAAACCGCAACGCCTTTCCATAGGCTTTTATCAATAAAAACCTCGTCTTCTTCTAATACAAAGGCATCTTCCGGTCCTTTATTTACACAAATCATACACATCTTACATGCATCGGTGATCTCTACTTCAAGCTTTTTTTCATTCCATTCGATGGCGCCAAAGGGACAGATTTTAATTGCTTTATCAATATCTTTAATGCTTTTTTGGTTTACAACAATTCTTGCCATGATAGGCCTCCTCTACTTATTTTTATAGATGAATTTTAAATCGACCAACTGATCAAACAACCTGGTCCCCAGATGTTCACCTTCCCAGCGCTCACTGGTAGTATTTTGCTCCGGTGGAAATATTTCTTCAACCTGTGTAGGGGAGCCGGACAAGCCATATCGTTTTTCATTTTTATCTTTAAAATTGTCTAAGGTAAGTTCGATAATTTCTTGATACTTGGTCTTTTTCTTTAGTCGGTAGGATGGCAGTCTGGGTTGATAAATCCCTTTTTCTACGGTGATTAAACAGGGGTAGGTTACCTCAACGGTTTGAATGGTCGTAGGCATTTCCACTTCCAGGACAATGGACTTTTCTTTTACCTCCACAATGGCTTTTACGTTGGCTACGTGGGGGATTCCTAAATACTCCGCCATTTCTGGTCCTACTTGGGCCGTATCACCATCGGTGGTTTGTTTTCCACAAAGGATCAAATCAAAATCCCCCGCTTGATAAGCTCCTTGGGATAAGGTGTAGGATGTGGAAAGCACGTCGGCTCCAGCAAATCGTCGATCGGTTAACAGATATCCTTCATCCAGACCCATCATATAGGCTTCTCGAATAACTTCTTTTGCCTGGGGAGGTCCCATGGTCATGACACTTATTTTGCCTCCTTTGTCTTCTCGAATCTTTAAGGCCGTTTCAATGGCATACAGATCATAGGGATTCATTTTTGCATCGATTCCTGATCGAATTAAGTTCCCGTTTTCATCTAATTTAACTTCCGTCGTACCCGGTACTTGTTTAATACAGGTTAGAATTTTCATTGTTCATCTTTGCCTCCTTTGTTTATTTTGGTCGTATGGTCATACCAGTATTCTTAAAA
>SLKF01000067.1 GCA_007134725.1 Clostridiales bacterium
AAAAGTGGAAGACATGAAAACCATTATGGAATACGGTGTTATGAGCACTCCCGGCTTAGTAATTGATGGAAAAGTAAAAAGCACAGGGAAAGTCTTAAAGCCGGAAGAAATCAAAAAACTTTTATAATACATCTTGACCAGTCCCTCGACGGTTATCATTCGTCGGGGGGTTTTTTTCTGTCCGGTTAATTTTTTGTTAAGTTTTCGAAATCTCATTGACAAAAGTTCTGATACCTTCTATGATTAGTATATACTTATAATTCATTTCAAGCATATAAGGTGGTGAAAATATGGATGAACGATTCAAAGCTCTAGGCGATAACAATCGATTACGAATTTTACACTTGTTGATGCATCGGGAACTATGTGTCTGCGAAATCGAAGAAATTTTAAGGACAACTCAATCCAACGCATCAAGGCATTTAACAAAACTCAAGCAGGCGGGCATCATTGTCTCTAACAAAAAAGCCCAGTGGGTGTACTATAAAGTCCACCCGGAATTTATAACTATTCATTCCCTCCTTTATCAGTATATAAGGGAGAAACAGGAAACCGAAACCCCTTACCGGGAAGACTTAAAGACGTTGCAGTTATTTAATGAAAAACAGGAAAGTTGTAAAACCTTAGCAAAATAAACTTACTAGGAGGCGATCATTATGAGTCAAATAAAAAAAGAATCCGCTCGGCGAGAAATGGACTTTTTCAGTCGAAATCTTACCCAATGGGTAGCCCTTTGTATTGTCATCGGGGTAGCCATTGGACAATTTTTACCTGCCGTACCCGACACCCTGGGAAAATTCACGGTTTATGAAATATCCATTCCTATTGCGGTATTGATCTGGTTGATGATTTATCCGATGATGCTGAAAATTGATTTTAAAAGCATTGTTGCCGCAACAAAAAAACCCAAAGGATTGATTGTAACCTGTACCGTTAACTGGTTAATCAAGCCCTTTACCATGTATCTGATTGCTGCATTTTTCTTTCGATTTGTGTTTCAGGCTTTTCTTCCCACGGAATTGGCCAATCAGTACTTAGCAGGCGCAGTTCTGTTAGGAGCCGCCCCTTGTACCGCTATGGTGTTTGTGTGGAGTCACCTTACGGACGGAGACCCCGCCTATACGTTAGTACAGGTTGCGGTTAATAATCTGATTTTATTGGTGGCCTTTACTCCCATCGTGGCTTTCTTACTTGGTATATCCGATGTTTTCGTTCCTTACGGCACCTTATTCTTGTCTGTTGCCCTGTTTATCGTGATCCCCTTAGTGGGAGGATTTATCTCTCGAGAACAGATCATTAAGAATAAAGGCATCGAATACTTTGAGAACGTATTCCTTAAAAAGTTTGATAATATCACCATGGTTGGTCTGCTTCTTACCTTAATCCTAATCTTTACCTTCCAGGGAGAGGCCTTAGTGAATAATCCCATACACATTGCCTTAATTGCCGTACCGCTTATTATTCAAACTTTTTTCATCTTCTCCATTGCCTATGGTTGGGCAAAAGCCTGGAAACTGACCCATAGTGTGGCTTCCCCCGCATCCATGATCGGTGCCAGCAACTTTTTTGAACTGGCCCTGGCGGTTTCTATTGCACTGTTCGGACCTCAGCATCCCGCAACGCTGGCCACGGTGGTAGGCGTTCTGGTAGAAGTACCCTTGATGCTGACCTTGGTAAGGATTTCCAATAAAACGAAACACTGGTTTCCGAAAAAAGAGGGGGAAAAAATCAATATTCCTATGCACTAACTTAATATGAACCTAGGTCTTGCTGCATAAAGCGATTGAGAATATACCATTTTTAAGTAGGCTACAAATGATTAATTATGTTAAATGTTCACAATTTAATAATATATCTTTTGTAATATAATAATCTTGAATCAGTAATGACAATTCTAAGGAGGAAGAACAATGGAAGAAAAAGTGAAGGTTTTAGTGTTTGGCACAAAAGACGATCCGGTATCCGAATCCTGCGGTTGAGGACCAAGCTCAGAAAGCGGTCCCAGTGACGGACCAAGTATGAAAGAAATTTTCGACAATATGGTAAAAACTATCGAAAGCAGTTCAGTTGCTAACAAGACGGAAACGCTGTTTATTGATTTAATGGATGAGGAAGCCGGAGAGTACCCCGACCAGTTGAGACTTGTTAATCAGGGTTATCAGCTTCCACTTACCTTTATCAACGGGAATGCCCGCTTTTCCGGAAAATTTGACGAGCAAAAGCTTATTGAATATATTGAACAGGCCGCAAAAGTACAGTAAAGTTGCTAATAAACTAAATACTGAAATAAATTATGAAGATTTTCATCGGGTGTTACCTCCGGTGAAGATCTTCTTTTTTTATCTATGTATTATTTGACGATTGCGATAATTAATGCTATTCTTGAATTATGAAACGACGTTTCAAAAACAAATCAAGGAGTGATCCCATGGCAAAAAAACCAACCAGTACCAACAGTGATGTGCAGTATGATCGAAAATCCTTTTTAAAATTTGCCTTACCTTCTTTATTAGGACTGATCTTGTTCGTTATCCCTCTTCCCTACGACGGTAATTTTACCATCGGTGTGGGCCGTATGGCGGATCTATTCCGGGCATCCTTTGGAGAAATGTTGCCGGGTTTGATGACTGCTGTGGTGATACTCAGTGCAGTCCTATCCCTACTAGTCGCTCTTACAAAACCGAAAATTGTTATGGACCGCCCTTTTCTTAAAAATTTGTTGGCTGTAGGACCTCTATGGTTAATCTCCCGAGTTTTGGGTGCATTCTTCATTTTTCTTACCTTCTATGAGATCGGCCCGGACTTTATCACCTCCGGTGCCACGGGAGGAACCATTCTTTATGAACTACTTCCAACCTTAGCCACCTGGTTCTTCTTTGCAGGATTTTTACTTCCCCTGCTATTAGACTTCGGTGCCATGGATTATCTCGGAACCTTAATTCGAAAGTTTATGCGTCCGCTATTTAAAGTCCCGGGAAGGTCGGCCATTGACGGCATCGCCTCTTGGATCGGTAGTGGTCCTGTGGGGGTTGTCCTAACCGACAAGCAATACCAAAGTCGTTTTTATACGGCACAGGAAGCAAGCATTATATCCGTTTGTTTCTCTATCGTATCCCTACCTTTCGCCGTGGTAGTAGCGCAATTTTTGGAACTGCAACACGTATTTTTACAGTTTTATTTCACCATTTCCTTTGCAAGCCTGATAGCAGCCTTGATTCTTCCACGCATCCCTCCACTTACGAAAAAATCTCATGATTACTTTGAAGGGGGAGCGAAAAACATCAACGAGGAGGTGCCGGGAAACCGAAGCCTACACAATTGGGCGGTGGAAAAAGGAATACTTCGTGCCAAAGAAGCCAACGGAGCCACGGGGGTTGTGGTGGACGGTACCAAAACCGTCTTTGATATCTACCTTAGTCTTATGCCCTTGGTTATGGCTTGGGGTACTCTGTCTCTGATTATCGTTGAGCATACCCAGATTTTTACCTGGATTTCCTATCCCCTTATTCCATTACTGCATTTAATGCAGGTTCCCGGAGCAGAAGTGGCGGCCCCTGCAGTGGTGGTAGGGTTTGCGGATATGTTCCTCCCCTCCATTCTGGTTGCCAACTTGGAATTTGAAATCACCCGATTCATCATCGGTGCCCTGTCCTTTACCCAGTTGGTCTACCTAAGCGAGACCGGTGCCGTAATCTTAAAGTCCAAGATTCCGATGAATTTGTTGGATCTGTTTATTATTTTCGTACAGCGTACGATTATCACGCTACCCATCGTGGTAGTGATTGCTCATATGATCTATTAACGTCTCTACCTTAACGTTAACCTTATTAGAACTACTTCATAGCCTTATAAAAAAACCGAATTTAAGAAAAGAGGTGCCTTGATGAAACATCCTTTTATAGCAAAAAGATATTGGAAAGACCAAAAGACTCCCATGGGAGCCTCCGACGAGTTGGCGAAATCCTTTGATGATGTGATTAACCTCAGTCTCGGGGATCCGGACCAAACCACGCCGGAGTCCGTCATTACCGCCGCCTTTGAAGACGCCAAGGCGGGCCATACCAAGTATACGGATTTTCGTGGCGATCCCGAGCTACGGGAGGAAATTCGAAAGATGTATTCCGAGGATTTTAAACTACACTTTAGGGATCCGGAAATTATGGTGACCGCCAGCGCTTGCCTGGGAATGTACCTTGCCCTCGAAGCTATCCTGGATGACGGCGATGAAGTGATCATTCATGAACCCTGCTTTACCCCGTACCCTCAACAGATTCGATTGGCCCGGGGGATTCCCGTTTCCTTGGATACCTATGAGGAAGATGATTTTGAAATCGATCCCAAAAGACTGGAAGCTTTGATTACGGAAAGAACCAAAGCTTTGGTTGTGAACACTCCCAACAACCCCACCGGAACCTCTTTTAGCAAGGAAACCATGGAGGCCGTAGCGGACATTGCAAAAAAACATGA
>SLKF01000045.1 GCA_007134725.1 Clostridiales bacterium
AGTGCACCGTTTACTCCAAGAAGATGACGGTACCAAATTACGACGCCTATTTCAAACTGATTCCCAAAATCGGAGAAGAGGTAATGGAAAAGTACCCGGATTTAAAGTGTTCAGTTCCTGAATACTGCTTCATTGTTTACCTGGACAACGAGTATAAAGAAGAAGATTTTCACGTAGAATTTTGCGAAGCGGTAACCGAAATGAAAGAGGACTTTGACGACATCAAGTTTAAAAAAGTCGAAAGTACCACTGCAGTATCGGTGATGCATAAGGGAAGTTACAAAGATATATCGGAAGCCTACGCCTATGCCTTTAAATGGATCGACGAAAATGGATACGAAGCCGCGGACAGTCCAAGGGAAAGTTATATCGACGGTATTTGGAATAAGGAAAAAGAAGAAGACTGGTTGACGGAACTGCAAGTGCCGATTAAGAAAAAATAACAGAACCTCCGTCTTAAGACGGAGCATCTATCCGACCCTAAGCCCTTACCTTTTGTAAGGGCTTTTTTTATAATATAAGGATAATGGTAAAAGGACTTGAGTAACACTTTAAATGTTTTTAGATTTGAAGTGTTAGCAGCGGGTAATAATGCAAGAAACAAAGAATAGGTGGTGCAGTGATGAAAAACGTTGTTATTGATACCGAAAGACTGACCTTGAAATCCCCGGTAGGGGTGGTAAAATCAGAAGATATGTTAGTAGCCATCAACGATAAAGAAACACTGCAGTACATAAGCGGGGCTCCAAAGAATTATCGATTGGAGGATGCAAAGTCTTTTATAAATTTTCTTACCCTGGTGGAGGAATCCGATGAAACCCTGCAACTAGGAGTTTTTGAGAAGCCTATGAATCAATTTATCGGTATGGCCACACTGGATAATATCAACTATAAAAAATCATCTTGTGAACTGGGGTATTGGATTTCAAAGCCCTATACCGGTAAAGGGTTGGGATTTGAAGCAAGCAAGCATTTAATTGAATATGCTTTTAATACCTTAAAACTTGAAAAAGCAGAAGCTTTGGTGATCAGGGAGCATCAGAAATCCATGGCACTGCTGGAGCGTTTGGGTTTTGAAAAAACAGAACTGCTGAAAAACAGTGAAACTAATAACGGAGTACTGGTTGATCAATATAGATTTGTAATTGAAAAAAGTTATAACCTTAAATTTCCTTAAGGTCAGCATTACCGATAGCGAAGTATTCTTCTGAATTTGATAAACGGAGGATGATACTATGAACTTTTCTTATGATACTTATATCGTTTTAGATGTACCCAGTCCGATAAAAGATCGTATTTTAGACATTCGCAAACATCATAAAGATACCCTAAGGGCATCACTTCCCGTGGAAATTACTGTGGCGGGCTCCAGCGGTGTTGGGGTTATTGAGCCGGGACAGGATAAAGATTTTGTATTTGATACACTTACTGAAATTGCAACAAAAACCCGACCCATTGCTGCATCCTTTAGTGATGTTTTCCGCTTCCCCGGCTCCGAGGTATTTGTTTTAACGTTAAAAGAGGAAGAAAGATTTCGAGACTTACATCAGGAAATCATGAACTCCGGAATCCAATTTAAAGCCAACCCCTTTCCCTACAAGCCTCACTGTACCCTGCGTAGTCGATCACCGATTACGGATCAGGAAGAGAAAGAGATCATGAAAACAAAGATCCGAGATAAATTTATTATGGATACTCTTTCAGTGTATATGGTGGATAAGATTCCTATAAATCGGTTATTTACAGTAAAGCTTACGGGAGAAAAATAATATAGCAACTAATGAAAGGACGAGGGCCGATGCTGATTGAAAAAAGATCCGATTTGAAAAATAGTTTGAGGGGAAAAACCGTATTGCTAACAGGAGCCGGAGGGGGCATCGGGTTTGAGGCAGCAAAGGCTTTTGCTTACATGGGTGCCAACGTAATTATCGCAGAGATTGAACCTATAAAAGGCTTGGAAGCCGAGGAATATATCAATAACTTATATCATGAAAAACTAGTGGAATTTTACGAAATTGATCTCTCTGATGATGGGCAATTAAAACATTTCACAGACTATGTCTTAAAAACCTATGGTTGTCCGGATATTATTTTTAACAATGCGACGATTACTAAAATCGGCGCCGTTGAGGAAGTTTCTATGGAATTTTGGAACAAGAGCTATGGGGTGAATTTTAGGGCGCCCCTTTATTTTACACTAAAGTTTTTACCAAAGATGAAAGAAAAAAATGTCGGTACCATAGTTTTTGTATCCTCCTCCGGTGCCGCGCCTTATATGGGAGCCTATGAGGTATTTAAAACTGCCCAGGTGGAACTATCCAACACACTCGCCATGGAGCTTGAAAATACCAACATTCACACTTACACCATTGGTCCGGGACTGGTCAAAACCAAAACAGCGATGGAGGCGATTGAGGTGGTGGCTTCGAAAATGGGGATAGCCCCGGAAGCCTTTTATCAAATGAACAGCACTCATATCATTGATGCGGAAAGTGCCGGGGTGGGATTTGCATTATCCGCCCTGGACGCAGCGGTCTACAACGGGCAGGAGATCGGGTCCATTCAAGTGCTGATGGATTTTGGACTGCTCAATAACCATAAGGAAACTTCCCCTCAAGGAAATCTTCAAGAAAATGAGAGGAAAGATGTATCCCTTCAAATGGAAAAAATTCTAATGACCTTCCAGGAGCAGTACCAGGGTTGGAAGGCTATGAATATATTTGAACGGCAATGGGTGTTTCGGGATTTTAAAAAATCCATGGCCCTGTCAGCGGAACAAGCCTTAGAAAAACTGAAGGGGATTCACCGGGAAGTACAAAGGGGAAATTACCAAATTATCGGGGAGGAAAAGGGCTTTTTTGAGAAGTTGAAAAAATACTGGGAGCATCAATTAAAACTGCTTAAGGGGTATGAAAAGAGTTCGAAGAAACTGAAAGAGAATACAATAATCATTAACGGGTGGATTGAAGATATTGTAAAGTTGTTAACATCGCTGGGAATTCAGTAAAAACCTTGCCTAAGGGGAGTAACAAATGAAAAAACTATAGGAATGGGGAAAATAGATGAATGGAATTGAATCGAAATTAATTAGCTATTTAAAGATTGTTTTGAATGAGGATAAGATTTTTCTTGAAACCTTGTCTGAAAGCCAACAAGGAGATGTAGCACTCCCCTGTTTTAAATATGCGAAAAAATACAGAAAAAATCCTAAGGTCATTGCTCAGGAGATTCAGTCTGAAATAGAGAATAAGAAGCCGGTATACATAGAAAAGATACAAGCTGTTGGGGGCTATGTGAATATTTATTACAATAGAACCCTGATGATGGAGGAGATTATCAAAGAGATACTTGTAAAGGGAGAGGAATACGGATCTTCTATGATAGGAAAAAATAAAAAGGCATTGATCGAGCACACGAGTATTAATCCTAATGCTTCCCCTCATATCGGGAGAGCTAGAAACGCCCTGATCGGAGATTTTCTAGTAAGACTGATGAATTTTCAAGGATATCAAGTGGAAACCCAGTACTTCGTCAATGATGTGGGCAAACAGATTGCTATGTTAGTTCTCGCCGGAAAGAATAAGGAACAGGTATTATTTAAGGATCTCTTGGAAGAATATATTGAAATCAACCGTAAAATGGACAAGGACCCTAATCTGGAACAGGAAGTGTTCCATCTTTTAAACAGACTTGAAAAGGGGGATACAGAGGTCAGAAAACAGTTTAAAAATGTCGTGGATATCTGCATCAAAGGACAAACGGAACTCCTTAATAAACTGGGTATTCACTACGATAAATTCCAATATGAATCAGATTATATTTTCAACAACCGAATAGATGAAATCCTGGAGGCTTTTAGAAAAATTAACAAACTGGAAGAGGATGAACATGGTCGATTGTTCTTGGACCTTAAAGATTTTGATTTACCGATGAAATCCCCATCTATGGTACTGACAAGAAATGATAAAACGTCTCTTTATCCTTTAAGAGATATCGCTTATACCATTGATAAGGTGAAAACAAACTCCGAATTAAATATTGTCGTCCTAGGGGAAGATCAAAAGCTGTATTTTAAACAAATTTGTGCGGCGTTACAAATTTTAGGATTTGAAACGCCCCAGGCTGTGCACTATTCTTTTGTTTTACTTAAAGAAGGGAAAATGTCTACAAGAAAAGGAACGGTAGTATTACTCGAGGAATTTATGCAGGAAGCCGTTGATAAGGCAAAAAAATATATGCTGAGAAATCAGCAGGATGTAGATCAAAGAACTGCGCAAGCCGTGGCTTATGGAGCGGTAAAGTATGCGATATTAAAAACAGATAACAACAGAAATGTTACTTTTAATTTAGACAGCGCCCTAAGTTTTGAAGGGGATACGGGACCTTACTTACAATACTGCTGTGCAAGAATTCATTCAATCTTTAACAAGCTTCAGGAGCCATTACCTCGGG
>SLKF01000265.1 GCA_007134725.1 Clostridiales bacterium
AAAAATCGGGTATGTGCCCCAGGAAGTGGCCCTCTACCCGGAAGAAAGTCCCTATGAAAACTTAAAAATTTTTGCAAGGCTCCAAGGGCTTAAGAAAAAAGATCTGGAAGAACGGGTTCAAAGTACCCTGGATGATCTGGGCCTTTCCAAAGACATGGATAAACCGGTCAAGAATTTATCGGGAGGTATGAAAAGACGGACCAATTTAGGTGTGGCCCTGTTGCATCAGCCAAGCCTATTGATTCTGGATGAACCTACTGTAGGAATTGATTTTATCTCTCGCAAAGCGATTTTAAAAGTGTTAAGAGGACTTGCCCAGCAAGACCGTACCATTATCTATTCCACCCATGCTCTGGAAGAAGTTCAATACGTCTGTGATCGGGCTCTGGTAATTGAAGAGGGCAGCATTCGACAGGAATTATCCATAAAGGGTGGCAACAACGGAATCTTCCAAGGAAAGTCCATGGAAGAAGTATTTAGTCAGTGGTTTAATCAGGAAAAGGAGGAAGGTCAATGAATGTAAAAAAACGATGGTTCATAGGTTTTCTGTTAATCATATCCCTGGTGGCTTTTGTGGGATGCAGTAATGAAGCGGAAGAACTCAGTGATATGGAAATCTTTGAAAAAGCCTTTATGCAAAATCTGGAAAGACACAGTTTCGAATTTAACGGAGAGATGGATCTGATCATGGAGGATTTTTCTACGGGAAATCAAGCCGTGGGAGATATGATGGGGATGTTTAATAATATCGGCATGAACCTTGAAGGGATGATCAACGGAGAGGACCCTATGAATCCGGAAGTTTATCTATCGGGACAAATCAATGCCGGAGGATTGGGATTGGCCTTGGAAATGTATATGTTAGAGGAGCAAATTGCGGTGAAAGCTCCCCTGATGGCCCAGTTTTTAGGGGATCAACGCTTGGCTGATGGATACCTGCTGATGAATTTGGAAGATGATTTTTACAATCAGGAGGGCTTTGAAGAAATGGATTCCCGGGATCAGGAAGAGCTCTATGGAATGCTTCAACAGTTTGGAGAAATCTATATGGAGATTGTGGAAGAAGAGTTTATCACCAACAACGGGGAGACGGAAATCACCATAAACGACGAAAAAATGGATGTACAGGAATTTGTGATTTATATGGGCAAAGAAGAAATTCGAACCGTTCTGGAGAGCATTCCCCAGGTAATGGAGGAGGAATCCTTTAGAGAACTTCTTTTGGAAGTCGTTCGAATGAGTGATACGGAAGTTTCCGTGGAAGAAGCGGAAGCGGAAATGGATCAATTTATGGAGGATTTTGACCAGGAAAAAATTGATGAGATTATGGAAGAATTAGACCGGATGCTGGATTTTGAGGAAAGTTATTTTTCCATGACCCTATACATTGATGAAGACTACCGTATTGTAAAAGAGGAATACGATGTAAATATTGTGGTTCAAGAAGAAGAGGAAGCCTTTAATCTTCAGATTCTAGGGGTTATGGAGTACTGGAATATCAACGGAAATATTGATATTGATGCCCCGGAATTTACCGATGAAAACAGTGTGCCCCTGCAAGAGTTAATGTTTGCACCGGGATTTTAGAAAACCATCGGGATTTTAGAATACTCTTGAAATATCCCTTAGGTTCGGGATGGATAAACCGAGGGGTCGAGGAGGAAAAAGCATGTTTGCATCTTTTGGGAGAGGATTTCAGGTAGCCGTGGAAGAGATGAAAAAATCCTTACGACATAAGAAAAAAACCTTGGGAATGATTGTGATTCCCTTGGTTTTTATTTTTTTGTTAACCACCGGCTTGGGGGATTTCTTTGAAGAAGGCCTGTTTATTGAATCCTTTTCCGTTGCGGTGGTCAACGAAGACGAGCACCCCATGGCCTATCTGTTAATGGAGCAGATTCGTGGAGACGAAGGTCTTCGGGAGCTGATCGAAATTGTAGAGGCAAAGGATGGAGCGGAGGCGGAGGAGATGGTCAAGCAGGGGGAGGTATTTGCGGGAGTGGTGATCCCAAAAGACTTTGTGGGTAGTCTGGAGCGAGGAGAATCCAGGGAACTTCTTTTGTATACCAGCCCAAGGGATCCTTTCAAATCCCAGGTGCTAAAAGGAATTATGGAAAGTTTCATGTATAGCGTATCCGCAGGACAAAGCGGAGTAAACACGGTTTGGGATTACTATCGGGAGCAGGATCTTTCCTTAGAAGAGCGCCGGGAAAAAATCGATCCCGTAATACAGGACATTACCTTTCGGGCACTGAATGCCCGAGACAGGATGATGACCCATGAACAGGTGGAAGGGATCAATACCATGGATCCGGGAGTGTATTATCTTCATTCCGTGGTCTTTAGCCTATTGTTGTTCGCCGCCTTATTTCTGGGGAAGGATCTTATGGAGGAAAACAATCTGGGAATACTTCGTCGAATCCCATTTACGGGAACGGTCCTGGGAGAATATTACGGAGGGAAAATTCTGGGCCATAGTTTTCGCATGATGATTTTGGGTGCAGGACTGTTAAGTGCCGGGTACTATGTGTTCTTCGGTGGCCGGGAAGCCTCCCTGTTAATGGCGGTGGCATATTTGAGTCTTTGGATTTTACTGATCTTATCTGTGGTTGGGCTATTGGCCTTGGTTTTGAAAAATCCGGATCTTTATTTTACCCTGGGGAATTTTATGGTTTTCGCCTTAATTCTACTGGGAGGCGGTTTGATCCCCTATTATTATCTTCCCTATGGTTTGGACCAATTGGCCAGATGGCTTCCCCATTACCACTACTTACAGGGCGTGCAACAGATGAATTTGATGAACTATGAAGGTTTGGGGTCTCAGGCTTTGATGATTTCTGGGGGGAGTCTTTTGCTATTAATCCTGGGAATTATGATCATAAATCGACGGGCAGGTGATCAAACATGAAAATGATTACGGTCATTCTATTGGAACTGAAGGGATTTTTCCGAAAAAAAACCGCCTGGCTATTAATACTTTTCCTTCCCCTGGGCTTTTCCTATTTCACTTTCGGACTCTTTGAGGGAGAGGCCCTGGGAACGAAAATTCCTGTGATAATGGTGGATGAAGACCAAAGCCTTTATTCGAAAATGCTGATAGATTTACTGAGGCAAGAACCCTATTTGGAGATTCGGGAAAGTGACCTGGAAGGGGGGCTGCTGGATTTACAGGAAAACCGGGTGGAAGGGGTTTATCGAATCTCGGCGGGCTTTGAAGAAGAGATTCGAAGGGATCAAATACCGGAACTGGTATCCTATACTTCATCCCTTGCCCAGGGCGGCGGTGCCGTTGGAGAAATTGTGATTTCCAGAAGTATTCGAATTTTAAGCAATGCGAGAGCTGCAAATATTATTGTATCCGAAGGAGAACCGGAGGGGACCCGGGAAGACCAAGAAGCCCTATGGCAAAAGTCCTTTGAAAAATCCGAGTCCTACTGGGAACCGGAGCCCCTGATGACCCTTTCTTTAGAAGAAGTACTGGCGGAACAAGGCCAAGGGGAAGGTCTGGAAAACTTCGGAAATTTCGGTGCGGTAAGTCTTCTTACAGGGCCCCAGGGGTTGGTGATTATTTACAGCACCTTATTTTCTCTTTGGATTTTTTATAAAAGGCGGCAAGAGGTGCGCTCCGGGCTTTATAAAAGACAGGGGCTGATTGTGGGTAAGGCTTTTTTGTACACGGGGAAATTCAGCGGAGACTTTTTATTTCTCACCCTGCATCACACCTTGCTCATGGCAAGCATTTACCTTTTACAGGGAAATGCCTTAAGAGGCAACCTTAGCCATCATGTCTTACTGCTACTGATGATGCAGGTGATACTTATCGGTTTATGGACGGTGCTCAGTAAATTCTCCATCGGTAAAGAGGTTTTGGTTGTGGGTCTGCCCATAGGCATCTTGATTACCTCGATGATCTCCGGGGCCCTCTGGTCCCGGGAACTTCTTCCAGGGGCCCTAGAGAGGCTTAGGATGATCATTCCTCAAGGGATATATCTGCAAGGGGTGGAGTATAGCTATTTAGGTGAGACTTCCGCTTTCTACGGCATAGTAACCTGGGGGATGGGCCTCGGAATAATCCTTCTTTGGATAGGCTTTAGGAAAGAAAGCGGCGGGGAAGTAAATTAAATCCCGGTTAGGGAAAACTTACTAGTCATGAACATGAAAAACTTCATAAAGAAAACCGGAGGTCCCCTGTGGAGGCCTCCGGTTTTTTGATTCGGATGTTTAACTTGAGTCTTTACTACTACGGCTGCTTATTTCTTATCCTTCAAATCATGTTTTTCCATATACTTGTTCTTCTCTTTGGCAAGGACTCCTCCAAGAAGAAGCAGTGCAACTAAGTTTGGTGCGATCATCAGACCGTTTAAGGTATCCGCAACACCCCAGATTACTTCGAGGCCACCAACGGCGCCGACGAATAGGAAGGCTAAGAATA
>SLKF01000138.1 GCA_007134725.1 Clostridiales bacterium
ATTTTCCTTGTAAGATTCTTATGAATCACTTCAACACCCTTATCCAGGGCGCTTTCGGGATTTGGGTACAGCGTGGACTTTGTTGGATACACCTCAAAATCGTAATGGATTTGCAACTGCTCCTGGCTGCTGATGACGGTTTCATTGGCCTGCCGGGCCGTGGTGAAACTGATCACCGTTAAAAAAGCGAAAATTACGGTCCCACAAATCAGTCCGCTTTTGATGATGGTCTTTTGATGGGCTCTTAGTATCTTTCGCAGATTTTTACGCTTAGGCTTTAATGGACTCATTCACCCTTTCCCCCTTTACTGGTCGGTTATGATAATAATTTCCATAAAAAATGACCAACACAAAAAAATGTCGGTCGGTTGCACTATATGCTCGGGATACTCCTAGTGCCCAAATTGGGAATATCCGTCAAAGCACCCTACGGATTCAAAAACTATGGTGCTTTTGCTGCCCTTAAGATTTCGTCAAATTTTTCATAAACTTCTTATTTACTTTTCTACCCCGAAGCCTAGAAAATAAACGGTTTTCCTTGGGTTATCCGAAATTTATATATAAAAATAAATAAAACCAAGTACCCGGATTGCAGGCCTTGGTTTAGTCTTTTTATCCTATTTTATTATTTCGATTTATTTCCCTCTTGCTTTCCCTCTATTTCCCTGTTGCTTCCCTTCTATTTGCCTGTTCCTTCCACTTCACCAGAATCACTTCATTGCCTGCTTTGTTGTAGCAGACGTAATCCGCTCCTTGAAGCATGATTTTCAGGCCCCGTCCCGACTCTAAAAACAGTTCCTCCTGCGGGATGTTGTTGGCTTTCTCCTCCGCCCGCTGCAGTCTTTTGTTGCCGGGAAAGCCCTTTCCAAAATGTTTAATCCGAACAGATACCCGACAATCGCTGAGCTTGGACAGGTTGATTGTGATATTTCGCTGTCCTTTGTTTTCATAACCGTGGACGATGGCATTGTTCAGCGCTTCATTAATGGCCATTTCGTATAGATAATCCTCCATCCCCATGCCTTCCTTCAGGATTTTCTGGATCATCTCCCGGGTATATTGAATGGTTTCTACGTCCCGTATGCAAATTTTAATCATGGATTTCATCATTGGCCTTCTCTCCCTCAGAACTCAAGTGCAAATAAACCGGTTTCCTTTGGAGTATTAGTACCCGATTAATCGTCCTTGTACCATATATAGATAAAAAAATTAATATATTTTCAAAATATCATAAAAAAAACCTCTATGTTTATAAAAACATAAAGGCATATCCTACAGAGGATAGGATCATGGCCAATGCAATGGCAAAGACAATGACTCGACTAATATTTCTGAATTTTTGTGGTCGCACAGTATTCACTCCTTATTGTAAGAGGTTTTTACCAATCTCGATTAGATTTATTATAACATAAAACCGGGATAAAAGAAAAGGTGTGATCTTTCAAAATTTTCTGTAGTATCTTCATGCCCGATCCGTTATAATGAAGGTATTAATCAATACCTTGAGCAAGAATGATAAAAGGGGGTTTTTCTATGTTTACGGTTTTGTTTCGTATTCTTTCGGTACTCTTGATTCTTTCCTGGGTTCCGCTGCTGCTCATTCCCAAATCCGTCATTACCCGGAAATTTCTTTTCCATCGCTTTTACTGGATCGGCCTGGGAGCACTGTACTTTATCACACTTTTTTTCTTTGGTTGGGAAATCAACTGGCTTTCTTTGATCATACCTTCCATCTCCGGCATCCGGGAAGTGTTTACCCATGAAAATTTACCGCTTTTGGCCTGGTTACATATGCTCATTGGAAATCTTTTTTTCGGCCGTTGGATTGCCAATCACGGTTTCAAAAAAGGATATTTCCTCTTTCCTTTTCTTCTGGTGACCATGTTCATCGGCCCTGCAGGTCTGGCCATGTACATGCTGTATGATCAGAAAAAGCAGTCGGAAAGAGCTCGACGGCGGGCTCGTAAGGAAGCAATTGAAGGATAACATAAGGCAGTGATAGCAACGGGTATTGACGTTTACCTGTTTTTTGAAAAAATAAAAATCTGAAGATCCTAAGGATCTTCAGATTTTTTTATGTCTGTTTCTTCTATTTTATAGTGGGTAGCTTGCTTTCGACTAAATGATTCCTCGAAGTCGAAGAGCAACTTCAATTCTTTTAATACTGATCATGAAAGCTGCATTTCGAATGTTGGTTTTCTTTTCTTCTTTAAGGTCCCAAATTTCGCTGAATGCTTTTTCCATTAATTCTCCCTGCTTCTTTTGTACTTGCTCAAAAGTCCAGGTGTCACGGGTTAAGTTCTGTATCCACTCAAAGTAAGATACGGTAACTCCACCGGCATTTGCAAGAATATCCGCTACTACAACAATCCCTTTTTCGTCCAGGATTTCATCGGCTTCGATGGTAGTCGGTCCGTTGGCTCCCTCAGAGATGATTTTCGCTTTAATATCATTAGCATTTTCTGCAGTAATCTGGTTTTCTAAAGCACAAGGCATTAAAATGTCTACGTCCAAGGTAAGCAGTGCATCTCGTTCTAATTCTTGGTCTGCACCAGTATATCCTTTAAGATCGTTGTCATTGTTTTTTAAGTGCTCCATTAGTGATTTGATATGGAATCCAGAATCGTTTACTAAAGTACAGGTAGAGTCGGATACTGCAACAACTTTTGCTCCCATTTGGCTAATGTATAAGGCTGCGAAGGATCCTACGTTTCCGAAACCTTGAACCGCAACTCTTGCGCCTTCTAGAGGCATATGCATTTTCTTCGCGGCGGCTCTTGCCATAATGGCAACACCGTAACCGGTTGCTTCCGTTCTTCCTAAAGATCCGTAAAATTCTACGGGCTTTCCGGTAAATACTCCCGGTGCAAATGTACCGGTTGCTTTTTCATATTCGTCGGTCATCCATGCCATAACTTTTCCGGAAGTTCCAACGTCCGGTGCAGGAATGTCTACTTTTTCCCCGATTACCGGAGCAATGGCTCTGGCATATCCACGAGATAATCTTTCGTATTCCCCTTCCGATAGAGTTCTGTGGTCTACGATTACGCCACCTTTTCCTCCACCGTAAGGAACACCTACAACCCCACACTTGAATGTCATCCAAGTAGATAGAGCTTTTACTTCGTCCATGTTTACGCCGGGGTGAAATCTTACGCCACCTTTGTAAGGTCCTACTGCGTTGTTGTGTTGTGCCCGATATCCGATAAAGGTTTTAATTGTTCCGTCATCCATTTTCACCGGAATTGCAACTTCTAACACCCGCTGTGGATTTTTCAGGATTTCATATACCGCTTCCTCCGTACCAAGTTTGTCACATGCTGATTTCACTTGTCTTTGAGCCATTAAAAAAGGATTGTTGCCGTTAGCCATTAAAATACCCTCCTATAAATTTATATTTTTTTGGGTAAAAACGATTGGGTAATGTAGAATATTTCAACTCTCAAGTGAATTATAACACTAGGAATTTAAAATGGCAACCTATTCTTCGGGTATAATTAAATTTTTAACGAAAACTTTGATCTCCACAATATTAAAGGAAGTCATATATTCGATTTCCTCCCGAACCTGTTCCTGTACCCGCTCTGCGATGGCCCGTATGGGATTGCCGAAAACAATGTTGATGGTAAATCCGATCACCAGACCGTTGGGGGTGTTTTCCACTTCAATGTTCCATACTTTTCCCACTCCGATAATCTTAAAAGAAGCATAAAGCACCAGGTCCCGAATAACCCGGTTGGAGATTCGATAATCCCCAAGATAACTGAAGGTGGGCCGGACCACGGACTTTTCGCTGACCCGGTCGCCTTTGCCGAAACGGCGAAATACCCGAAGGGGATTTAGGAAATACCCGGAAAAATCCTCTTTGATCTGGAAGGTGGGCACGGGAATGATGTGCATCCCTTCATGGGCCCGGTGACTCTTCGCCCGGCGGATATCCTCGGGAGAAGAAATCTCTTCAATGAATACTTTTTGATCAATCCCCCCAAGTTCCAGATTTTCCGCAATCATTTCCACCATCCGCTCGGAGGTCCCGATGATCAGCAAACTTTTGGGTTTTTTCTGATGCAGAATACTCTGGATTTCTCCACGGTGCTTGAGATCTAAAAACAAGGCCCGCTTTACCGCTGCCATTCTGGAATTCTCCCGTTTGGCGGAGCGACCGCCGATTACCTTGTTTTCATGGATCATCAACCCGTCATCGAGGACAAAATCAATATCTTTTTCCTGGGCCAGATTCATGGCCTGATAACTCTTTCCCGTCCCGCTGGATCCTACCAATGCATATACTTTCATGGGTTCACCCTGCTTTCTGTAAAATTCCTTTGTTTCCTATTATAACATAGGGAGGACAGAGGCGGACAGAGGGACGGAGTAATTGTCTTCTTTTGCCGGAGAAGGACAATTACTCCGTCCCCCTGTCCG
>SLKF01000109.1 GCA_007134725.1 Clostridiales bacterium
AGATCATCTGGGAAACACCGTGGAACTGGCGAAAAAGTCGGGAGCCACCGTGGTGGCAAATCATGAAATTTGTATATACCTGTCCACCTTTGGTGTCAACTGTCACCCCATGCACATCGGTGGCCGTACCAAATTTCCCTTTGGCAAAGTAAAAATGACTCCCGCCCTTCACGGCTCCGGCATTGAAACCGATCAGGGCGTGGTCAACGGCGGCAATCCCGGAGGGTTTCTGATCGAAGCCGCAGGGAAAAAACTCTATCATGCCGGGGATACGGGGCTTACCTATGATATGAAGTTGTTAAAAATTGAAGAAGTGGATGTGGCCTTACTGCCCATTGGAGGAAACTTCACCATGGATGTGGAGGATGCCCTTCGAGCCGTGGATTTTATCGAACCGAAAATAGCCATTCCTATGCATTACAACACCTTTCCCGTAATTGAAGCCTCCCCCGGGGCTTTTACCCAAGACTTGGAAAAAGCCCTGGGAAAAGTCTTGGCTCCGGGAGAATCCTTTCGCTTTTAGACTTTTTAGGGTTTAGGGTTTCTTCTTAATTTTTGACTACGGAAACAAAATTTGCGGAAACCCGAAGTTTTAACGGATCTCCTTGCTGAAGTATTTCATTGGGATGAAGATATATCAGCAGGGAGGTCTTTTTCTTTTGTTCATTCATCACCCCGACTCGAGCTTCCAAATACTCCCCTACATAACTGAAGGACTCCACAACCCCTTCAATCTCACCGTCCTCGGCAATTTCAAAGCCATTGGGCCGTAGGGACAACAACACTTTTTCTCCCTCGGAAAGAATATGATATTGATTACAGGGAATGCTTCCGATCTCCGTGGTGATCCAGCGTTTCCCCGGTTGCACAACTCCCTCCATCATATTGGATTCTCCTACAAATCCGGCAACAAAAGCATTCCTGGGAAATTGATACACCCTCTTGGGACTTCCCTTTTGTTGAATGATGCCGTCTTTCATCACCACAATTTCATCGGATATGGCCAAGGCGTCTTTTTGATCGTGACTAACCAGAATCCCTGTGGCATTGGCTTTTTTTAGAATTCTTTTTACTTCGTTCCGCATGGTTTGCTTAAGATTCGTATCTAAATTGCTGAAGGGTTCATCCAGGAGAATTACGTCGGGTTTTTTTGCCAAGGCCCGGGCAAGGGCCACCCGTTGCTGCTGGCCCCCGGATAAATGATGGACTCCTTTTTTTTCAAAGCCAAGGAGATTAACCATTTCCAACACCTCTTGCACCCGCTGCTTTTTATCCTTCTCTCGATACCCGAAGCCGATATTTTCCTCCACATTTAAATGAGGAAACAATGCGTAATCCTGAAAAACCATACCGATTTTTCTTTTCTCTGCAGAAACCCAGGTTTTCTCCCCGGCCATGAGCTTTCCGCCGATATAAATTTCTCCCGATTCCGGTCGTTCAAAACCGGCAATCAGACGGAGGGTTGTGGTCTTGCCACAGCCGCTGGGCCCCAGCAACGTGATAATACTTCCCCGCTTGACCTTTAAGCTGACATTGCATACCGCCGCCTGGGCTTCCCCTTTATAAGTCTTGGTAATCCCTTTTAATTCAATGGCCGTCTCCATTTTTTTCACCTCTACTTTAATATTTATCCAATAAAAATTTAATCGGAATAATTGATACGATAATAATGATCAGTGCCGCCGGTGCCGCCATATGGTATACTGCCTCACTGGCTTCTATCCAAACCCTCACGGCCAGGGTATCAAAATTGGGCGGTCTAAGCAGTAAGGTTGCGGGCAGTTCTTTCATGGAACTTACAAAGACTAAGGCACCCCCTGCAAACAGTCCCGGCAGCATCAAGGGAAGAATCACCTTGAAAATCACTTTCCAAAAAGGTTCCCCAAGATTTCTCGCCGCCTCATCAATTTTAGGCGGGATCATTTCCAAGGAAGCACTGCTGGACTGCATGGACTGGGGTAAAAATCGAATCAAATAAGCGATCACAATAACCAATGAGCTTCCGTAAAGTACGGGAATATACTGATTGAATAAAAAGATAATTCCAAGAGCCACAATTACTCCCGGAAGAGCATAACCCGAGTAGCTTAGCCGTTGTAAAATGGTGGTGAACTTCGATGGGTACCGTGATTTTAAGTAGACAATGGGAAAAGCAAAAACCATGGACAGTCCTCCCGCAAGCAGTGACACTTGAAGACTGTTCAGTAAATACCCCCAAAACCCTCCATCTAATGCCCCCCGGGTCAAACCGATTCCGGACCAGTAAAGCAGTACGCCGATGGGAATAATAATGGTCACTCCGATGGTTAAAAGAATCAGTAGCAATAGGGGATAACGCCATTTCCCAATATCTAAGATTTCCAGTGTGCGATAAGAACTATCCGCCTGAAAATAGGCTTTTTTTCGACCTACTTTGCCCTCCAACCATAAAACCCCCAGGGTTAACACAATCAGAACCAGGCTCAAAATCGTGGCGGATATATTATCGTATCCCCCCATTTGATAGTAAATGGCAGAAGTAAAGGTATTATAACGAAGCATGGAGATGGCACCAAAATCCGATAATACATACAGGGCAACTAAAATGGCCCCGGCGCCGATGGATGGACGAAGGAGAGGTAAATTGACTTTCAGAAATACCCCTAAGTTATCCAATCCCAGGGATCTTCCCGCCTCTTCCAAGTTTCTATTCATGCGTTTCAAGGCGGACCGGACCACCAAAAACACGTAAGGGTAAGTAAAGATCGTAAGCACAAATGCTACCCCTCCAAAGGAGTAAATTTGAAACCAGCCCCCTAAGGGCCCCGTGGGGCCAAAAATCATTACATAGGTTACGGCTCCCACGTAGGGCGGAATAATTAAGGGCAGCACCAGTAACCAGGAAAAAAGCTTTCTCCCGGGTACATTACATCGAGTCACGGCAACCGCAAGACTGACACCGATCACCGTGGAAAAAAACACCACGACCAGGGTAAGCCCCAAGGTGTTGAGTAAAAGCTCGGGGATTCGACCGTCTAACAGGCGGAGCCAACGCTCACGTCCCGCAAAAACTCCCCGGAATCCCACATAGAGTATGGGAATGCTCATAAACAGTGCCACAAATACACTAATGATGGTTAAATAGGGATTCGGGGGTACCCGTCCCATTAATGAACCGAATTTTCTTTGTTTCATAGGTACTCTCCTAACAGGAAAAAGCCTAACAAAGACATACTTTGAGGCTTTTCCCAATACTTTGATCTCTTTGCTTTTCCTTATCGAATCTCTAAATCAAGACCGGACTCTTCAATCAGCCTTCTGGTATCTTCCCAGACATTCCCCAGTTCCCGAAGGGACATGCCTTGCACCTTATATTCAGAAATCGCTCTGGCTCCCTCCACCACTTCAATATCGGGATTGATGGGAACCTCTAAGGATTCATTGGAGAACATCTGTTGGTTTTCCGGCTCTAATATCCACTCCACAAAAGCTTCTAGGCTCTGATCATTGGGGCCGTCTTTGATTCGACCGATTCCGGCGGCGTTAACCACCGCTCCCATTTCATCCGCCCCTTGGTCCGGATAGATTACATCCACATTGTTGTTGGAGGGTTCTCCTAGTTGCTGGTGGTAATAATAATTGTTTACCAGTCCAAACTTAAACTCTCCCGCACCTACGGCCCGTCGAATATCTCCATGGCCCTGCAATATTCCACCGGCATTATCCTTTACTCCTTCAATCCATTCCATGGTTCCTTGGTCTCCCCATTCATTTCGAAGGGCGGACACATGGCCGATCATTCCTCCATTTCCTCCCCGGGTGATGGCAAACTCCCCTTGGTACTGAGGATCTGTTAGGTCCCAAATCTTTTTAGGCATTTCTTCTTCCGTAATTAAGTCTTTGTTGTACATCAGTACCCGGGTTCTTGCAGATAGGGCAATCCAGGAGTTGTCTTCTCCCCGGTACTGCTCTTCAATGCCCTTAAAGTCTTCCCGCTCAATAGGCTCCAGTAATCCTTCAATTCTTAAGTGCTCCAAAGCCCCAATGTCATTGGAAATAAATAAATCCGCCTGAACATTATTGCCTTCTTCCTTTACCCGGTTTACGATGGTCTCGCCTCCGTGAAGGGCACGCACTTCAATTCCCGTGTCTTCTTGGAATTTGTCCAATAGAGCGTCTACAAAGTTTTCATTTCTTGCGGAGTATACCACAATTTCACCGGCACCCTCGTCTCCCGAAGCATCGTTGCATCCGGCCAAAGCTAGTATTGCAATCAGCAATCCCATAAGAACTGCTTTTTTCTTATTTTTTAATAAATTCATTTTTCCACTCCTTAACTTGGTGTTATTATTTAATGATGTAAGTATATTCAAATATTAAACTACATCACTTTACTGGGTATTATAGCGCAAACGATA
>SLKF01000079.1 GCA_007134725.1 Clostridiales bacterium
ATATGGGACTGCTTTTTTTCTTCTTGGATCCTGCGATTCGCTTTCGCTACTATGTTCATATAACTCTCCCTTTCGTTATCGTCCTATAAAAGGTTTTTAGATGTTTCTACAAAGAACTTATGCTTTTCTCTTCTACTACTTTATTCGTGATATCCGGTGTTTTTTCCTGCTTATACCACTAATATATTCTTTTTGTTTCCGTTCTGTTGAGCTTTGAAGCATTAAAAAAACCACCCTTCGGTGGCAATAATAAGTACTGTGAAGAACAGTGGAACAGAGTAATTATACTGTGCAGGTTTTATCTGGCCTAAGAAAGACAATTACTCCGTATCCTTGTCCGCTTGATCCTAATTTGTTTTGTTGTCGTAGGAACTTAAAAACCGGAGTTCCTTCTTTGGAATACAGATCTTCAGGGGTTGGGTCCTGTTTTTTATTCCTTCCCATTCTTCTTTTGTAATCTCCCATTCCAGATGGTCATCCTTGGAATGCTTCGGCGGATGGTTCAGGGTTAGAAAACATAGAACTCTTCTTGGACCTTCTTCATAGGTGTTGATCCAAGCAAAAAAGGTATTGTCTTTTTCAGGCTCTTCATTGGTATTAGCCTTTCCCGGGAAATCTTCTACCAAGGCAATCTTTTGCGAAGCCAGGGTCATGACGGTTTCCTGTTTTTCAGGAGGTTTTTCTACCTGAAGTACTATATCCCAGTCCACAGCTTTTACAAGGTTATTTGACATGGGCTCTAGCTTGGAAAAACTTCGATATCCTGTCAGTTTTGCAACGGATAAAGTTGGAGGATGTTGATGTAGCCTCTCTCTTGATCCATAAGCCTCTACTTTTCCCTTGGATAATACTAAGAGTTTCGGACAGATTCGATAAGCTTCCTCCATGTTGTGGCTGACAAATAGAGTAGAACCCTGATAGTTTTTTAGAGCCTCCATCAATTCTTTAATCAAGGAGGTCTTTAGATAGTCATCCAAAGCGGAGAAAGGTTCATCTAACAGAAGGGCTTCAGGCTTGCCGATGATTCCCCGAGCAAGAGCCACCCGCTGTTGCTGTCCTCCTGAGAGTTGAGCAGGATAGCGATTTTCCAATCCTTCAAGTTCTACAAGCTTTACAATTTCTTCAAGAGCCTTTTTCTGTTTTTCTTCTTTTTCTTTATACAGGGGAAAAAGAATATTCTCTGCCACGGTCATATGGGGAAACAGGGCATAGTTTTGAAAAAGATAACTGACCTGTCTTTCCCGACTGGGAAGATTAATCCCTTTTTCCGAATCGAAGAGCACCCGGTCATTTAAGACGATTTTTCCTTCATCGGGGGTTTCGATGCCTGCGATCAGTTGCAGTGTCATGGACTTTCCAGAACCGGAGGATCCCAGTAAACCGGTAATCTCTCCATCAGTTTCAAAGGCCACCTCCAGGGTGAAATCGCCAATACACTTTTTGATATCTACCACTAGTTTCATCTACCCGGAACCTCCTTTGAAAATCTTTTCTTTTGATAGGTGTTCCAAAAGTTCATCATAAACATTACAAATATGGTTAGTAAGGTAATCAGCAGTACCCAATAAATCGCCCGGTCCATTTGCCCGCCTTCCACCGCAAAGAAAATAGCCATAGGAATGGTCTGAGTCTTTCCGGGAATATTGCCCGCAAACATCAGGGTTGCGCCAAATTCGCCCAGGGCTCGGGTAAAGGCAAGCACTGTCCCCGCTGCAATGCCCGGCCAGGCAATAGGTACCATCACCTTCCAAAAGATTCGCCACTCCGAAGCCCCTAACGTTCGAGCCGCAAAAAAAAGACTGGGATCCACCTGTTCAAAGGCTCCCTTTGTGGTTTTATACATCAACGGAAAGGAGACCACCACCGCAGCGATCACCGTAGCCCACCAGGAAAAAACGACTTGAATACCAATAGAATGAAGCACCTGACCAAGGCCACTGTTCCGTCCGAAAATCAAAAGCAAAAGCACCCCCAAGACCGTGGGAGGCAGCACCATCGGTAAGGTAAACAAGCTATCGACCATCCCTTTAAACTTTTTAAGATAAAAGGTAACATACCAGGCTCCGAGCAATCCTAAAAAGAAAGTGATAAAAGTAGCGGTGGTAGCGGTTCGAAGAGAAATCCATAGGGGGGAATAATCGGTAATCATCGCAACACATCCTGTCTGTTAGAATTCACTGTAAAACCAAAGGATTCGAAGATTTCTTTGGCTTTTGCTTCCAACAAAAATTCAAAGAGGATACGGGCCTCTTCCATGTGCTCCGTATCTTTTAAAACTCCCAGGGGATAAAGAATCGGAGTGTGACTATCTTCATTGGCCAGTACTACTTTATGTATTTTATCGGAAGAGAGGGCATCACTTTCATATACCAAACCGGCATCCACATTTCCCGTTTCCACCCAAGTAAGTATCTGTCTGACATCTTTCCCAAAGATCAACGCCCCTTGTATTCCGTCGTGAACTCCGTAGTGTATCAAACTCTCTTTTGCATAGGCACCGGCTGGGACACTGTCAGGCTCTCCAATAGCCATCCGTCGGATGTCTTCTTTTAAAAGATCCTCAAAGTCCTGAACTGATTCCTGATCCTTTGGCGTAATCAGCATCAACCGATTTCCCAGCAAATTCACCAGTAACTCTTCATGAACCAAGTTCTGTTCCTGTAGATCCTCCGTATGCTGGAGAGAGGCAAAGAGAAACAGATCCACCTCAGCACCTTGAAGAATTTGTTGTTTTAAGGATCCTGAACCGCCATAGTTGAATCTTATGGTAAAACCGGGATCCGTATCATAAAAGGCTTCTTCTAATTCCGCCATCACCGGGATAAGACTTCCCGCCACAGATATGGTAATAACCGGTTCCTCCTTATCCGAAGCAGCATTACAGCCGCCAAGAAGTATTGAGAAAAGAAGAAATATAATGAATAACTTCATAGTTTTTTTTATCATGAAAATGCTCATCCTTTCTTTTACTGATCACACTAATTGTACTACACCCATAAAAAAAAGCATGTTGCCGAGACAACATACTTCCTACTTTAATTTCTCCTCTTTTATGGTGAAATTGTTTTTATGATAGGAAATCAAACCTTCTTTTTCCATTTTGCTTAGTTCCGCACATAAATTACTTCTATTAATATTAAGATACTGAGCTAGCTGTGCACGATTAAAAGGGATGGTAAAAGATTTTTTCCCGGCTTTTTTCGAAACAAAGTGCATATACATAAGAACCCGCTTTCTTAAGGATCGTTGAGTAAGTAATTCAATTTTATATAATCGTCTCATGTTTTCATTTGCTAGCAACGTAATCAATTGATCCTTAATGTAATTTTGATTTTTAAGATAAGGAAAGTCTTCTGATATAAGCTTATCGTAGGGAAACATTAACAGTGTAACATCAGAAAGACACCTCATACGAATCGGGCTTATTCTACTGGGCGTTGACGCAATTTCAAATCCAATCATATTCGGAGGAAACAAAATTTGTTGTAAACTTACATTGCCGTCATAATCTAACCTTTTACTAACAAGTTTACCGCTGCAAATAATTCCAATGCGATCAACCTCATCCCCTTCATCAAAGACCACTTCATTTTTCTCATATGAGAGAATTTCCGGTTGTACTTTCATCAGTATCCTTTCGCAATCTGAAACCGAAAGATTTTTGAAAACAAATGCCTTGCTCATTTGTTCCAAGATATATTCCTCTGTTAATAAAAATGATCTGTTCAATTTATTTACGCCCCTTTATTTTAAAGAAGATTGTTCCTGATAAAATTCCATTTTAATTCGTATAAAATTTTCTAAATGGTGAAGAAATATGAAGAGATGTGCTCGATCTTCAAAGCATTTTCTGGTTTCAGGAAGAGGTAGCTCTCGGTAGTATGCTTTGATGTCTTCCAATTTTTCCATGGCCTCGACTCCGTCATTATGGGTATGGATTTTCTTTGCCAAATCAAGGCATATTTTACTTAAGCCATCAGCAAAATTCTGGGTCATGATTTTTTTCTTTAAGCTTACCCGCATGGCTTCCAATGTGCGAAATTGTTTTTTTCTCATCAGCATATACTGCACATAGTAGTGTTCCGGGCTTAAGTAACGGTTATCTATATAGCGGTAGGAAAGTCGCAAGCCTTCCTTGATGTTTTTAATTAAGGTTTCCATACGCTCGTCCATGTCCTGGCCAATAGGGCAGGCATTTTGTAAACTGTATCCGAAAATTTCCAGCATGATTCTAAGATCCTCTTCGATGGCTTCCTGCTTTTCAATAAGATCCTTCTCGCGATAGGGAATATGAAGGTTCATCAATAACCCGGTGGCCAGTCCGATGATCACCAAACCCATTTGATTAAATAAAATCGGAACCGTTATTTC
>SLKF01000172.1 GCA_007134725.1 Clostridiales bacterium
AATAGGAAAGGAGTTTTTAAAATGCGTTATCAAGGAACCGTATACAGACCCCCTAGCGAAGGGAACAGTCTCATTATTCAAGCGACCATCGGATGCCCCCATAATCAATGTAGTTTTTGCAATATGTATAAAGACTCTCAATTTCGGATTCGCTCCGTGGCTGACATTAAAAAGGATCTGGATATGGCAAAGGAGTATTACGGAGATTTAATTGAAACCCTGTTTTTCGCCGATGGCAATACCATTCTAATGAAGACGAAAGATCTTGTGGAAATTTTTGCGTACACCGGGAAACTTTTTCCCAAGGTCCACCGGATTACCGTCTATGGTTCAGCGAAATACATTCTCCTAAAATCCTTGGATGAATTAAGAGCGTTAAGAGCTGCCGGGCTAAAGCGACTGCACTCGGGGATGGAATCGGGAGACGACGAAGTGTTGCAACTTTTAAATAAGGGGGCCACCGCTGAGGAAGTGATCGAATCCGGTCAAAGGCTAAGAAAAGCCGACATTGAAACCAGCCAATACATTATGATTGGCGCCGGGGGTCGGAGATTGTCACAAAATCATGCAATGAACAGTGCCAAGGTGTTGAACCAATGCAATCCGGATTTTATTCGTCTACGAACTTTTATGGTGTTTCCCGGGACCCCTATTTATGAGATGTACAAGAATAAAAGTTTTCAACTCCTTACTCCCCATGAAGCCTTAAAGGAGATGAGATTATTGATCCATCATATAGAAGGGATCCACAGCACGATCTTAAGTGACCATCACTCGAATTACTGGAATGTAGAGGGTAAGCTGCCGAAGGATAAAAACCATATGCTTCAAGAAATTGATTATGCCCTAACCCTTGATAATTCTAATTTTCGGGACCCTACAGTGGCGAGACTGTAGATCATACCAGGGAGGATTGGTGTTTTTTTCTTGTATATCATGGGTATAATTTAATAAATACGGCAAAAATTTCTTATCTGACGGTAGAGGTAGTAAATAATATTCGTAGATTTTTAGGAGGAACAAACGATGGCAAAAAATAAAAAAGAAATCCCTGTCTATATGATGATTTTTACCGTGAGTTCTCTTCTATTGATGGGGATGTTGCTATTTCAAGTGTATGAGGCAATTGCACCACCACGGATTGGAGGTGCTCTTCCCATAGAAGAGCGGGGCAATCTACTGGCTATTCCTGCAATGTTGGAAGACCTTGACCCGGATCCTATGAAGGCTTTCTATGAGCTGGACGTTCAGCATGGACAAATGGAATTTTTCCCCGGTGTAATCACTGATACCATGGGTTACAACGGAAATTTTCTGGGACCTGTACTGCGTGTGAAAAAAGGGCAGGAGGTTCAAATACAAGTAAATAATCAGCTGGAATTACCCACCACGGCTCACTGGCATGGTTTGGATGTGGATGGACCTAATGACGGGGGACCTCATCAGGGCATCATGCCCGGGGAAAGCTGGACAGCGAACTTCAGTGTGGATCAACCGGCGGCCACCATCTGGTATCATCCCCATTTTCATCACACCACGGGCAACCAGGTGTATCATGGTCTGGCAGGACTGATCTATATTGAAGATGAAGAATCGGAGGACTTAAATATTCCCAAAACCTATGGGGAGAATGATATTCCTCTGGTGATACAGGACCGCAACTTTAAAAGAGACGGCAATTTTCATTACAAATTGGCCAATATAGGATTGGAACCCGGGGAGGTTCTTCTGGTTAACGGCACGCCGGATCCCTACGTGGAACTAAACCGGGAGTTGGTGCGCCTACGTGTTCTTAACGGATCAAACTTCGAAAATTTTGATTTGACCCTAAGCAACGGCAATGCTTTCTATCAGATTGCTTCCGATGGAGGCTTTCTGGAAGCTCCTGTAAAGATGGATTCTTTATTCCTGACTCCCGGAGAACGGGCGGAAATTCTGGTGGATTTATCGGAAGTGACCGATGAACACCTGGCTCTTTTAATTGGTAAAGATGTGGTACTGGATATCTATCTTTCCGGAGATCCTAGGGCTGCAGCGGAAATTCCCGAAGCCCTGGTTACTGTGGAAGATATTCCCGTGGGAGAGAATCCCACAACCCGTACTTTTGTCTTAGAAAGTGAGGGTATTGACGGTACGATCAACGGCAAGGAATTTGATATGGACCGGATTGATAAGGTGGTGCCCAAGGGAGAGACTGAACTGTGGGTGATTCGAACTACGGAAAGAAGCAGGCCAAGGCCCGGACATCCTTTCCACGTGCACGGAACTCAGTTCCAGATCGTTTCAAGAGATGGCAACCCCCCACCTCCGGAAGAAGCCGGATTTAAAGACACCATATTTGTGGCGAATGGGGAGGAAGTAGTTATAAAGGTGCTCTTCCACAAGGAAGGCCTGTTTATGTATCACTGCCATATGCTGGAACATGAAGAACAGGGTATGATGGGCCAGTTTATGGTGGAAGACATGGATTAGAACAAAAAAATAGAGAGATACTTCTAAATTTAAACCGCCTGAAGCACCCATGATTTTGATGGAAGCTTTGGGCGGTTGGTTTTTAGCTATCCCTCTGAGTTACAAACACTTCCCTGGGATTAGAAGAAAATGGAAGTAATGATTTCCTGTAATTCCAATATTTTGCTATTGACAATTCTCTGACAAGCCCCTACAATGAAGGTTGGTGCGCCTTATAAACCCATTGTTGATAATCATGGTGTAGGATGCAAATTTGACTTGGGAGGGAATTGTAATGAAATTGAACACGGATGTGATTCATGCGAAGCAAAAGCTGGACCCGGAAACCGGATCCCACGTAAGTCCTTTGTATCAAACGTCAACCTATATACTTCCGAATTTTGATGAAGCCGTAAGACTGAATCAAAATATCGACCAGGGATTTGTTTACAGTCGATTCGGAAACCCTACCGTAGACGAGTTTGAAAAGAAGGTGGCTCATTTGGAAAAAGCCGAGGCGGCTCTAGGAGCAGGGTCCGGTCTTGGAGCTATCTCCACCGCGGTAATGTCCCTGGTGAAAGCGGGAGACCATATGATCTTCGGTGATGTGATTTATGGTTGTAGTTTTGCCCTATTTACCAAAATCCTACCGGACTTCGGAGTGGATTATACAATCGTCGATACCACTGATGCAGATGCGGTACGAAGAGCTATTCAACCCAATACTACTGTCATTTATGTGGAAACACCGGCAAATCCGGTGTTGAAAATCACCGATATTGAATCCATTGCAAAAATAAAAGAAGACCATCCTAAAATCCGATTGGTGGTGGACAGCACTTTTGCTTCACCCTATCTGCAAAATCCGCTGACCCATGGTGCGGATCTGGTGGTGCACAGTGCCACAAAATACCTAAACGGTCACGGAACCGTAACCGCAGGGGTGATTGCAGGAAGCAAAAAGCTGATTGATCGCTGTCGAATGCCATTTATGCAGTGTTTCGGAGCCGTATTGGATCCCTTTGCCGCATGGACCATCATGCAGGGCATGAAAACCCTGGGAGTTCGAATGGAACGACACTGCGAGAATGCCATGAAAGTGGCAAATTATCTCAACGGACACCCCATGGTGGAGAAGGTTTATTATCCGGGCCTTAAAAGTCATCCCGGCCATGAAATCGCGAAAAAACAGATGCGAGGTTTCGGAGGTATGATGAGCTTTAATATTAAGGGAGGAATGGATTCCGCCCGAACGGTTCTAAATAACGTCAAATTATTCAGCCTGGCCACAAGCCTTGGGAATGTGGATTCCCTTGCCCAGCACTCTCCATCCATGAGTCATTTTGATATGACCCAGGAGGAGCGGGAAGCGGTGGAGATTTACGACGGTCAGGTTCGTTTATCCGTTGGTATTGAAGATGTGGAGGATCTGATTGAAGATCTTGAGCAGGCCCTGGCAAAGGTAAAAACCAAAGTTGTGGTGGAGCCTGAATTACAATTTGCACGGGTATAAACGAAGTAGCGGAGCACCGGCCCTTTGGGTCGGTGCTTTTTTTTGAGGTAGCAGACAAGTTCCTGTCCTAACATAAAGCTAGCAAGTGTGGTATAATTGATAGGTTGAAAATATATAAATCTAATTAGAGAAAAGAGAGAGTTGATCAATAATGAAATCGAATTTTGAGGATTATGAATTAAGCAGTGAAATATTGAAGTCGGTAAGTATGTTGAATTTTGAAAGTCCGACAAAAGTCCAGGAGTTGGTGATCCCTGTGGTACTTAAAAAGCAGGATATCATCGTAAAAGCCCAAACCGGGAGCGGAAAGACCGCAGCCTTCGGGATTCCAATCTGTGAATTAGTGGATTGGGAGGAGAACAAGCCCCAGGCATTGGTCATGGTACCGACCAGAGAAC
>SLKF01000153.1 GCA_007134725.1 Clostridiales bacterium
CGTACTTTCCAATACGCTTTTTCTTCGGGTAAGTTCCCTTGCTTTTTTCGCAGCTTCCCGGGCATTTTTGGCCCGTAGGGATTTTTCAACGATTTGTTTTGCTTCTTTGGGGTGTTCTTCCAAAAATGCATTGATATATTCCGCAGTCAGGGTATCCACTGCCCCTCGTACTTCCGTATTTCCCAGCTTGGTTTTGGTTTGTCCTTCAAACTGGGGATCCATAATTTTTACAGAGATGATGGCCGTCAATCCTTCTCTGATATCTTCACCGAGTAAGGACCCATCCTTCTCTTTAATAAAGCCGTTTTTCTTTACATAGTCATTGATGCTGCGGGTTAAAGCTGTTTTAAAACCGGAAAGATGACTGCCTCCTTCATGGGTATTGATATTATTGGCATAGCTGAAAATACTTTCGGTATAGGTTGTGGTGTATTGCAGGGCCACCTCTAGCGCAATATCATCTTTTTCTTTATCGATATAAATGACTTCACTATGAATATGTTCTCTATTTTTGTTTAGATGAATGACGAATTCCTTAATGCCCCCTTCATAGAAAAAGTGGCTCTCCTCTTCCGATCGTTCATCCACAAAGTTTATTCGAATGCCTTTATTTAAAAAAGCCAGTTCCCGTAGACGATGTTCCACGGTATCATATTGAAAATCGATTTCTTCAAAAATATCCGGGTCCGCCTTAAAGGTGATCCTGGTTCCGGTTTTGGGTGTTTCACCGATTTCTTGAATATCGGTTTTGGGAATCCCTCTGACGTATTCCTGAATATACATCTTGCCGCCGGTAAAAACTTCAGCTTTTAGGTACTCAGAAAGGGCATTTACCACAGAAATTCCTACTCCATGGAGACCTCCCGATACTTTATAGCCTTCGCCTCCGAATTTTCCTCCCGCATGAAGGACGGTCAGAACCGTTTCCAATGTGGATTTTTGGGTTTTCGGATGCATATCTACGGGTATTCCCCGACCATCATCTTCCACCACTACGGTATTATCTTTTTTGATCAGCACATCAATATTTTTACAGTATCCGGCTAAAGCCTCATCAATACTGTTATCCACCACTTCGTATACCAGTTGATGAAGACCTCTTTCTCCGGTACTGCCAATGTACATTCCCGGTCTTTTTCTTACCGGGTCCAAGCCCTCTAAGACTTGAATCTGATCCGCATTATATTGCCGTTCTTTTTCCATTTTCCATACCTCCTATTGACACCAAAAAACACACCTATTTCAATTGATTTCCACGCCTTAACAAGGTAAAGGCCGTGATAGGTGAGTAGTAGATTTTTGTCGATTGATTATTTCCTTTGATAAAGATCACCGACCGACTTTTTCCTTTTTCCAGGGTAACAACCCTTCCCGCGGCTTCCATGTTTCTCAGAAGTTCGCGATTAACCTTTGATTGATGAAAGGCCTTTACATCAAAAATATATAATAAATCTCGACCGGATACGATTACATTTCCTCCAAGATGTATATACACAGGATTTCCTCCTATCTTACTATTATAACCTTTCTTAATTAACTATGAAACAGATTTTTTGAGGATTTTTATTTTTCCCCCATGAACTTCATACAGGTTCATATTTTCAATTTTTTCCATGGATTCCATGGAGGTACTGGTAATAAAAGTCTGAATATTCTTTAAGCTTTGCAGCAAATCCTGTTGTCGATGTTCATCAAGTTCACTCATCACATCGTCCAGCAAAAGTACGGGATATTCTCCGGTTTCTTTTTTCATAATTTCCAATTCCGCCATCTTTAGGGATAGTACGGTGGTTCTTTGTTGTCCTTGAGAACCATACTTTTTCACATTTTTCCCGTTGATTTCAAATTCCAAATCATCCCGATGGGGTCCCATCAGGCTAACCCCTCTTTGTACCTCTTCTTCTTCCAAATCTTTTAAGTTCTTTAAAAAAATACTTTTAATGGCCTCGAAACTTTCTTCTTTTTCCATGGGAATGCTGCTTTGATAAATCAGTTTCAGATTTTCTTTCTCCCGGGTGATTTTTCGATGCATCAATCGGGTAAGGATGGAGAGCCCTTTGATAAATTCCTTGCGATACACAATAATCTCTGTACCGTACTGAACCAGCTGGGCATTCCAGGGATCCAAATCCACGGTTCGAAACTGTTTCATTTTTAAGGCCTGATTCCGTTGTTTTAGAATCTTTTGATACTGTCCCAAGACATGGTGATATTTCGGAGTGATTTGGGATAAATCCCCATCAATAAAATCTCTTCGCTGGCTGGGTCCCTGCTTGATGATCTGCAAATCCTCAGGAGAAAATATGACCACATTCAGGGTACCGAGTAATTCCGATATTCGATCCAGGGGAACCCCATTAATCTTGCATCGTTTGTTTTTTAATCGATCCAGTCCAATTTCAATTCGTTTTTCCTGGCCGTTGCTTTTGCATAACAACAGTTTTGCATAGGATCCCTCTTGTTCAATTTCGATTAAATCCCCATCCTTTGCCGTTCGAAAGGATTTTCCGATGGCCATAAAATAAATGGCTTCCAGTAAATTGGTCTTTCCTTGAGCGTTTTCTCCGATGAAAACATTGATTTTCGGTGAAAAATCTAGGGTTAAGCTTTCATAATTTCGATAATTTCTTAAATGAATTTTTTCAATATGCATAGCAAACTTCCCCCCGGGAGTATTTTAAGAGGTTACCACTTCAATCTCTTTTTCTGCGATGGTCAACCGATCACCGGGATAGATTTTTTTTCCCCGTTGGGTTACCACTTCCCCGTTTAGAAGTACCATCCCCTCCTGAATCATGGCTTTCGCTTCTCCACCGGTGGAAGCCACTGCAGCATGTTTTAACAATTGATCCAGTTTAATAAATTCTGTACTGATTGTAATTTTCACATTTTTCCCTCCCATCAAAGTTGCAACAATTTATAAACCCAGCTTAAGCTGGGTTTAGGGTTTTTTAACTATTTGAAAGTCTTACGGGTAGTACTAAGTAAGTATAATGATCATTTTCCGTGGAGGTGATGATCCCCGGGCTGACGTTGGAGGTGAATAAGAACTTCACTTCCTCTTCTTCAATGACCTTTAAGGCATCAATTAAATATTTTGCGTTAAAGGCAATTTCTAAATCGTCTCCCTGTTGATCAATTCCCATTTGTTCGTGTACCTGTCCATGTTCGGAGTTTGAGCTTATGTGTAGTTGATGATCTTCTATTTTAAATTTTACTAAACGATTGTTTCCTTCCTTGGCCAAGAGCGACGCTCGTTCGATGCTGTGCAGCAAACTTTGACGGGGAACTTCAACCGCTACTCGGTGCTCGTCGGGAAGAATCTGCTTATAATCAATGAATTGTCCCTCCAGTAATCGGGAAATGATTTTTGTTTTTCCCAGATCAAATAAAATATGACTGTCGGTAAATTGAATTTGCAAATCTTCTTCTAAGTCTTCGTCGATGATTCGTCCCACCTCGGTTAAGGTTTTTCCAGGAATCACAACTTTATGGTTTTGACTGCCTTTGATCTCTCCCTTTCGAAGAGCCAGTCGGTAGCCGTCTAAAGCCACCATACTTAAGGTATTGTCTTCAATCTCCAAAAGCCCTCCCGTGAGTATTAACCGGGATTCATCCTGACTTACGGCAAAAGTGGTCTGTTCAATCATATTTTTAAGCAGTCCCCGGGGGATCTTTGCGGTTTGATCTTTTTCTACCTGTGGCAGTTCCGGATATTCTTCGGTTTCATAACTGACCAGATCAAATTCTGAATTTTCACATTTAATGAATACTTTTCCATCTTCTTTGATTCTCATTTCCACTTGAGAACTTGGTAACTTTCGGGTAATCTCATTTAATAATCGGGCATTTAACACAATCACACCCTCTTCAATGACCTGGGTTTCCATGGTGGTTTCAATTCCCAGTTCCAGATCCGTTGCAATGAACTTAACCTGGTGGTCCTTTGCTTCCATATAGATCCCTTCCAGTACGGGCATGGTGCTTTTGTTTGAAATACCTTTCAATACCGTGGTGATACTTTTTAAGAGTTTTTTTTGATCACAGATAATATGCATGTGTGGATAAAAGCCTCCTTTAATTTTGGATTTTTAACCTAAATATAATAATAAAATGTAGTAGTAATAGTAGTAGGGCCTGTGGGTTTGTGGATAAGCCGGTAAACCCCAATATTTGAAAGATATCCACATGTTCATAAAGCGGGGCATAAGTTTAAAAAGTTATACACATATTAACAGGTTGCAAAAGTCGTAAAACTTATTAACAATATAATAACATATAACTAACAGTCTGATATCAAAATCAATCTCTTTTTAGTTCATTTACAATGGAATCGATTTTATCCTTTAAGGTAGGATCA
>SLKF01000229.1 GCA_007134725.1 Clostridiales bacterium
CAAAGAATGCCCGGGAAGCGGCTAAAAAAGCAAGGGAACTTACCCGAAGAAAAAGCGTATTGGAAAGTACGGCCCTTCCGGGAAAGCTTGCGGACTGTTCCGAAAAGGATCCGGCTTTGTCTGAAATATACCTTGTGGAGGGAGACTCTGCAGGGGGTAGTGCAAAACAGGGACGGGATCGAAACACCCAGGCCATCTTACCTCTTAGGGGTAAAATACTGAATGTGGAGAAAGCGAGACTGGATAAAATATTAAATTTCAATGAAATTAAATCCATGATCACCGCCTTTGGTACAGGAATCGGTAATGAATTTGATATTGCCCGAGCCCGGTATCATAAAATCGTTATCATGACCGATGCGGATGTGGATGGAGCTCATATTCGTACCTTACTCTTAACCTTCTTCTACCGATACATGCGCCCTTTATTGGATCACGGATACATTTATGTGGCCCAACCACCCCTTTATAAAATCAAAAAAGGGAAGAAAATTATTTATGCCTATACGGAAAAGGAAATGCGTGGTATTGTGGATGAACTTGGTGACAAAGTGGAACTGCAACGATACAAAGGTCTTGGAGAAATGAACCCCGATCAGTTATGGGATACCACCATGGACCCGGATCATCGAACACTACTGCAAGTGGATATAGAAGATGCTACCATGGCCGATGAAATTTTTACGACCTTAATGGGCGATAAAGTGGAGCCAAGAAGAGCCTTTATTGAGCGAAATGCAAAATATGTTCGAAATCTCGATGTTTAAGTTTTATCAAGAAATAAACGAGGCAAACAAACCTTAAATAATAAGCAAAAGCCTGTTAAAAGATCGATCCCTAAGGATTTAGAAATCGGCAAGGAGTGAATGCAATGAATGAGGAAAAGGAAAACGTAATTCCCATAGCAATCGAAGGGGAAATGAAAAAATCCTATATGGATTATGCCATGAGTGTGATCGTGGGAAGGGCACTGCCTCGGGTAGAGGATGGCCTAAAACCCGTACACCGAAGGATTCTGTTTGCCATGAAGGAACTGGGATTTACGCCGGATAAGGCCTATCGTAAATCCGCACGTATTGTCGGGGATGTACTGGGTAAGTACCACCCCCATGGTGATACGGCAGTATACGATGCCATGGTAAGAATGTCCCAGGAATTTTCAACCAGATACGAGTTGATTGACGGTCATGGAAACTTTGGATCCATTGACGGAGACAGTGCTGCAGCCATGCGTTATACCGAAGCAAAGCTTACCAAACTATCCCTGGAGATGACCCGGGATATGGATAAAGAAACCGTAACCTTTAGCAACAACTTTGATGATACCTTAAAAGAACCGGATGTACTGCCCAGTCGTTACCCCAATCTCTTAGTAAACGGTTCGAATGGGATTGCCGTGGGAATGGCTACCTCCATCCCCCCCCATAATTTAGAAGAAGTGATCACCGGAGTCATTGATTACATCGATAATCCGGAGATCACCTTAGAAGAATTAATGGAATCCATTCAAGGACCGGATTTTCCTACGGGTTCCACCATTATGGGAAAAGATAGCATTAAAGAAGCTTATCGAACCGGTAGAGGCAGGGTTGTGGTTCGGGCAAAATCCGAAATTGAGGAAATGGCCAATAATAAGAGTCGAATTATTGTTACGGAAATTCCTTATCAGGTAAATAAAGCGAAAATGATCGAGCGGATTGCGGATCTGGTAAAGATTAAAAAAATAGAAGGAATCATAGATCTTCGAGATGAAAGTAATCGAGAAGGCATACGAGTCGTAATCGAGCTAAAGCGGGATGTAAATCCCAATGTGGTTCTTAATAAAATTTACAAGCATACCCAAATGCAAGATACCTTCAGTATTATTATGATTGCCTTAGTGGATGGGCAGCCGAAACTGTTAAATCTGCAAAGTATGATTTACCATTATGTGAACCATCAAAAGAAAATCATTCGAAAAAGAACGGAATTTGATCTTCGTAAAGCCGAAGCCAGAGCCCATATTTTAGAAGGACTCAAAATTGCCTTGGATCATTTGGATGCAGTAATCAAGCTGATTAGAGCTTCTGAAAGTCCCCAAAAGGCAAAAGAAGGTTTAATGGAAACCTTTGAGCTATCGGAAAAACAATCCTCGGCGATTCTGGAAATGCGTCTACAAAAGCTTACCGGTTTGGAACGGGATAAAGTAGAAAGTGAATACCGAGAAGTTATGATTTTAATCGATGAGCTAAAGGCTATACTGTCTAGTGATCAGCGTATTTTAGAAATCATCAAGGAAGAGCTCTTAGCGATCAAAGACCAATTTGGAGATCCCAGAAGAACAGAGATTCTTGCGGATCCTACGGAGTTTAAAATGGAAGATATGATCGAAAAGGAAGAAGTGGTCATTACCCTAACCCATTTCGGCTATATCAAACGACTTCCTGTGGATACCTACAAAAGTCAGAAACGGGGAGGTAAGGGAATTTCAGCCTTAACCACCCGGGAAGAAGACTTTGTGGAGCGAATGATTATTACGTCCAGTCATGACTATTTGTTTGTCTTTACCAACAAAGGAAAAGTCTACAAAATCAACGTTTACGAAATTCCGGAAGCCAAAAGACAGGCAAAGGGAACTGCCATTATTAATTTATTGCAGCTGGATCCCACAGAGAAAATTGCTGCGGTAATTCCTATGAAACGGGAAAATGATTTTCAGCATTTATTTATGGCAACCAAAAAAGGATTGATAAAAAAAACCAAGCTGAGTCATTTCAGAAATTCTCGGAAAAACGGTCTTACCGCCATTAAGTTTAAAGGGGACGATGAGTTAATCAGTGTACGTTGTGGAAATGATCAGGATGAAATCATGCTGATTACCACGAAAGGAAAATCCATCAGATTTCCCCAATCGGATATACGAGAAGTGGGAAGAAGTGCCATGGGTGTCCGGGGAATCAAACTCATCCGGGAAGATGAAGTGGTTTCCATGCAGATCCTAAAAGAGGGTAAAACCCTATTACTGGTCAGCGAAAAAGGACATGGAAAACGAACCGAGCTTATGGATTATCGAATCCAGGGTCGGGGAGGTAAAGGAATTAAAACCTACCGAATCACGGAGAAAACCGGAAATGTGGTAGGGGCCAGACTCGTAACAGAAGAGGAAGAGGCCTTAGTCATTACCAATGACGGTACCATGATTCGCTTTAACATCGGGGAAGTATCCAAAACCGGAAGAAATACCAGCGGTGTACGTCTCATTCGCACCGATGAGCATACCCATATTGTTTCCTTAGCCATCATGGCAAAGGAAGAAAATCCGGAAGATGATATGGAATAAGAAATCCCTAATTGATTTTAAAAGAGTTCTTTTTTGCCTTGGCAAGGAAGGACTTTTTTAATTTGGATACAAGGTAAAAATTGCTTTAAAACATGTAAAATAGGGAAAAACCATCAGATTTCTCAAAATTTTTCTTTTCATTAAGCTTATTTTATAGTAAAGTAGATAATATACATTAAAAATGGGGGAGATTTTATGTCTTTAAAAATAAAGAAGAAATTTGAAGAAGATCATGGGATATGGAAAATGGAGTTGGACGGAGAAATTGACATATATACCGCAGCGGAATTAAAGAGTACTTTTCAGGAAATGTTTGAAAAACAAAAGGAACCGGTGGAAATTAACTTGGAAAGCTTGGAATATATTGATAGTACCGGCCTTGGTGTGCTGATTGGAGCCTTGAAACGCCTCAAAGAAGAAGATAAGCAAATTACGTTGTTTCACGTGAAACCGAATATCCTTAAATTATTAAATATTACAGGACTGAACAAAATTTTTGTTATTAAGGAGTGAATACAACACTATGAGTCAAATGGAAGCAAAGGAAGTAAGTGAAGTTGTCGAACATCATGGAGAAATAATAGATTTATCCATACCCAATAAAGCCGAATTTGTCAGTGTGGTTCGTCTCACGTTAGTGGCGATTGCCAATCGTGTAGGATTTAATATTGAAGAAATTGAAGATATGAAGGTGGCCATTGCAGAGGCTTGCACCAACGCCATAACCCATGGAAAAAACACGCCTTCCGAAAGCATTGATATTCGTTTTACCTTGCAGGAAAAAGGCTTGGAAATACGGGTAATAGATAAGGGTAAGGGTTGTGAGGTGGAAGAGATTAAGGATCCACAAATTGAGGAATTAAACGAAAATGGATTAGGGATATTTATCATTAAATCCTTAATGGACGATGTCGTGATTCATTCAGAACCTGATCAAGGAATGACGATTATAATGACAAAAATGATAGGGTGATGAATTATGAAAAAAAATCCGAAAAATCATAA
>SLKF01000224.1 GCA_007134725.1 Clostridiales bacterium
AAAAAAAAAAAAAAAAACCCCCGACCTTGGGGATTTCCCAAGGTCGGGGGTTTTATAACGGATTAAGACCACCTATGAAAATTCTAAAAAAAGATCCCCTTAGCTGTAGCGCTTTTTAAATCCTTCCAAGGGTTTTGCCAACATCAGTATAACCACAGCATTGGCAACGTTAGCCAATAGTTGGGTGGTGGCTCTTGCGGGTAAGAGAACCAGATAACTATCCCCGATCAGTTGAGACAACCAATAGGTGTTCATCAGTAGGGTTACCACAAGGTAAACCATGGCAACGCTGAGGATCACATTAAAAGAAGAAAAAGCTTTTTTTGATAAACCGAATTTTACCACAAGACCGGGAATGAGTCCGGTCATCATGGCACTAAGGGTAAAACCCGGGTGAAAACCTCCTGCAGGACGGATGATGAAGTTGATGATGTCATGTACCGCCCCGGTAAGTCCGCCGGCGAAAGGACCCAGCAACATTCCCGATACAATAATGGGAATTCTGCTAAAGCCGATGCGAACGCTGGGACCCACCATGAAGGAAAACTGTCCTAAAATAACCGCCATGGAAATCAACAGTGCGCTGGCGACTAAGGTTCTGGTAGAAAGTTTGCCGCCGCTGATAAAAAATTTGTCGTTCGCTTTTTTTAAATGTTCCATAATAGCACCTCCTTTCTCTTAAGTTAGGCATAGAAGCTCCAACCTTAAGAGAAACTTGGATACTCTTAAATCTTGGAACAGCGGATGCGGTATTACAACGCGATAAGAATCTTCGTTTAGAAGCGACTTCCCATCTTCTAACACTTAACGCATAACACCTACTCTGCCCGTAAACCCATCATACATGGAGTGAAATGAAAAGTAAAGTTTTTGAAGGTCCGGTTTACCAAAGGATGAATGATTTACCTTTGCTCGGAGGATGACCGAAGGCTATTAAAATGTTCCAATAAAATCTCCCGGGCTTTTCCGATCATATACAAAGAGCCAACCCCTAAGAGCATACCCGATGGGCTGGTCATCTCTAGGGCTTTTAAGCTGGCCTTAGAGATGGAGGGCTCTAAGAGGATCTCTCCCCCAAATTCATGGAGTTTTTCTTTTAATTGTATGGGATCCAAGGCCCGGGGATTTAGGGGTTTTGTCAGCACTACCCGGTCCACCAAGGGCATAATTTGAAAAAGGAAACCATCCACGTCTTTATCTTCCAACATCCCAAGGAGCAGCGTGATGGAATAGTGGCTGCAGTGGGTTTTTATCGTATCGGCTAAGGACTTAGCCGCCGCCACATTATGGGCGCCATCCACCACCGTTAAGGGATGATGACCGATAATTTCAAATCGCCCCGGCCATTTGCTAGCAAAAAGACCCTTGAGCATTTTCTCGGTGGTTAAGGGAATAGAATGGTGCGACTGAAGAACCTTCATTCCAAGTAGCGCCGTAGCGGCGTTTAAGACCTGATGTTTACCCGAAAGCCGGATTCTTACTTTGGAGTAAGTTGCATTGCTAAAAGAATCAAGAGGCAATTGATTTTTTAACGAAGCAGAAAGCGAAGGGGTAAAGTCCGCGGAAAAGCACTGTTCCTGCAAGGAGCTATTGTGTATTACCAATTGATTGGGATTAAAAGAGTATACCGGACTCTTACACTTCGCTGCAATATTTTGAAGGACCTCTTTGGCTTCCTTTTCCTGAGGATAGATGATAACCGGAATGCCTTCTTTGATAATGCCTCCTTTGTGATCGGCAATTTCTTTTAGGGTATGGCCTAAATACCGAGTATGATCCAGTCCGATCTGAGAAATTATGGAAAGTAACGGTTTGTCGATAACATTTGTGGCATCCTCCCGTCCACCAAGACCTACCTCAAGAATCAAAAAATCCATAGGTAGCCGGGTAAAATAATAAAAGGCCACAGCCACATAAATTTCAAATTCCGTTGGATGGGGCTTTCCCTTTTGAAGCATTTTGCCAACGGCTTTTTCCACGATGCCTAAAGCGTTTTCAAAGTCCTTTTTCGATATAAGTTCCCGGTTGTCTTGAATCATCTCTCGAGGATCCGCAAAATAAGGAGAGGTGAAAAGCCCCACATTGTAATCATTTTCCAAAAGCATCCCCTGGCAGAAAGAAGCGATGGAACCTTTGCCGTTGGTACCGGCGATATGGATAATTTTCAGTTTTTCTTGAGGGTTTCCCATTTCCCGGAGCAAAGCTTTGATGGTATCCAGACCGGGAATACTGCCGTATTGTTGGGCCCTGGATATAAGAGGGGGGATCTGTTGATTTTTCATGGCGACCTCCTTTGTAGTGAAATAGAGGAAAGTCCTCTGAAAACAGAGGACTTTCCCGAGGGTTTGATTTCTGATTGAAAAACGTGCTTAAAGTTTTAAGGTTTTTTCCTTAAAGGATTCAAGAACACCGGATAACGTTAATATCACCACCGTAGTAATTACGGCAATCAGCCCGTAGATCACGGCTCTAAGGGGAAGGAGTACTAAATATGCATCCCCTAGTATAGTGGATGCCCAGTAGGTATCCAGAGTAAGGTTGACAAGTAGAAAAATTAAGGCAGTTGCTACTGTGGCATTAAACAAAGTAAAGGTTTTCTTCTTACCGAGTTTGCTGCGAGTAAACCATACAACCATTCCGGGAATCATCCCTACTAAAACTGCGCTTATCGTAAACCCGGGGTGAAATCCCATACCGATTAGCATTACCCCGACAATATCTTGGATAAAACCGGCTAAGGCCCCGGCAAAGGGTCCGAAGAGCATGCTGGCAATCACAATCGGGATTCGGGCGATACCGATTCGCAGGGTGTGATTTGCAAAGATCATCGATAACTGACCGATTACCACGGACATAGAAACCAGTAGTGCAGAGGTAACTAAGGTTTTAATCGGAAGTCTTGTTCCCGAGCTTTTGGAGATCTCGGACTTTTGTGTTTTGGGGTTGTGAACCATAACGGCCACCTCCTTTCTCTTAAGTTAGGCATGGAAGCTCCAACATTAAGAGAAATTTGGGGAAATCTCCAATGGTGGAGCAGCGGAAGCGAGGTTATAACGCGATAAGAATCTTCGTTTAGAAGCAACTTCCCATCTTCTAACACTTAACGCATAACGACTACTCTGCCCACATATTCATCTTCATAATATCCCCTTTTGAAATAAAAGTAAAGGGATTATAAAAAAGAAATTCATTATTCAAAAAAATGAAGAATATTAACAGGGAAAGGTTTCTTCTCCACGCTCGGCGATCAGTTTATCTGCCAAGGCATCCGCAATGGTGGCGCATTTTTCAAGGTCTTCATTTTTAGGGGAGGATTTTGCTTCCACCGAGTCCTCTACCAATTCCCACTTGATGTTTTCTGCGAATTTCATAAGGGAGGAAACGCCGCCGCCACTCCAGGAAGCGGTTCCAAAAATCCCCAAATAACGATTTTTTAATTGGGAGTTTTCAATCTTATGAACCAGGGTCTGCATAGCCGGAAACAAGCCGGTATTGTAAGCACAGCTTCCAAGCAGAACCCCTTTGAAGCGCCAAATATCACTGATAATATAAGAAACATGGGTCTTGGAGGCATCATAGATACGAATATTTTTAATTCCCCGTTCGGAAAGTCTCCGGGCCATTAGATCCGCCATTTTCTGAGTGTTTCCATACATGGAACCGTAGACGATCACCACGCCCTCTTCGGTTTCCGCTCTAGACCATCGGTCATAGTAATTTACAATACAGGCGGGATCACTTCGCCAAACCGGACCATGGGTAGCGGCGATCACATGAAGGGGAATGTCTGCATCCTTAAGTTTTTTTATGGCCCGCTGCACCATGGGTCCAAACTTCCCTACAATATTGGAATAGTAACGACGAATTTCGTCCATATAAAATTCCAGGTTTACTTCATCATCAAAGATTCCTCCGTCAAGGGAACCGAAACCGCCGAAAGCGTCTCCGGAGAACAAAATCCCCTGGTGCATCTCATAGGTCATCATGGTTTCCGGCCAATGAACCATGGGCGTCATGAAAAACTTCAGTTCATGTTTTCCCAGAGATAAGGTATCCCCATCCTTCACTTCATGGTAGGGACTGAGGTCTCCATAAAAATTGTCAATAAATCCGAAGGTTTTGCTGTTCCCCACGATTTTCACATTGGGGTAGCGTTGCCGGATATCCTTTATGGCTCCGGAGTGGTCCGGTTCCATATGGTTGATGATTAAATAATCCACCACTCGATCCCCAAGAATGCCCTCGATTTTTTTTATGAAGGCATCCATTTTCGTATTTTTTACGGTATCGAATAAGGCCACCTTTTCATC
>SLKF01000276.1 GCA_007134725.1 Clostridiales bacterium
TAGGGGAAAACAAAGAAAGGGTCCAGTGGCTGAAGAAAAGCTTTCCGGAAATGGATGAATCCATGATTAAGTCCTTTGTCTTATTTAATAATGATTGCACCCTGGAAATTGATCAAAAGGATTTCGAAAATGGTGTGGTGCTTAAAATGATGGAATTGATCAAGTATTTAAACGAGGATATCGTAAAATCCGAAAAGGTCTTTTCAAAGAAAGAAATCGATAAAATATACGAGGTACTAAAAAAAGAAACATCAAAGAGAGAAACCCCAAAGCCTTAAGTAAAATAGAACCAAACAAAGGAGCCTTCCCTATTTCTTGAAGGCTCCTTTACGTTTACGATCCTTTAATCCGCTTCAAATCCGTTATCCAGATGATCCCCATCGCAGAAGGGTTTATTGTGGGAACCTCCGCATCGACAAAGGGTATAATGTTCTTTGCATTCCGGCTTACAGCCCCCATCATCTTTTAGCAGGACACCTCCGGTAACTTTCAAAGGGCCGTCCTTGGAAGTGGTTATAGCGGGATGCTCCTGCTCCCACTCTTGGTAACGACGATCCCCAAAACCATAGCTGAGGGCACCGGAAGGACAGTGTTCAATGGTTTCGATAATTTTTGTAACACTGGCACCTGTAGGGTTGATCCAAGGCTTTCTTTCCTTGTCAAAAACTTTCGGAAGCATTTGAACACAGCTGCCATCATGACTACAGACTCCCCGATTATCATAAATGATGATGTCCTCTCCCAAGTAGGTGTGGACCTTATCGGGAACGCGATCCTTTTTCTTTACTTCATTGAGTCCTTTTTCATTGTGTGTACCGTCGCAGTAGGGTTTCATTTTAGAACCGCCGCATCGACATAGCCCGGTAACCGGTTGGGTATCAAGACTTTCTCCGTCGGATTTTTTCAAGGTTTCCAGATCCGTGACTAAATAATTGTTGTACTTGGAAACCACGATAGCCGGGGTTGATTGGTCGTTCTTTTTCTTGGACATAAAAGCCTCCTCCTTTTCTTATTCAGAATATTTGCTCTTATGGTAATTATAACATAACAAAGAGTTCCCGTCAGTATCGAGAAGAATTCGGAAAAAGATGTAGGATCATTATGAAGAAAGACTTGGCAGACCCTGTTTAAGACCAAAGGAAAACAGGTATAAGTAAGATGTAAAGCAATCAGAATTTTCTAACGATAAATAAAGGAGTTGGTAAAATGGGAAAAGAAAGAGAAAAAGGAAGAGTAGCAGGAAAAGAACCGATTGATGTGGAAGTAAAAAAAGGGGAAATGTATGTATGGTGCAGTTGTGGCAGAAGTAAAAATCAACCCTTCTGTGATGGTTCCGACGAGGGAATTTCCTTTGAACCCGTAGCCTTTACGGCGAAGAAATCAGAAACCGTTAAACTTTGCACTTGTAAGCAGACCGATACCCCACCCTATTGCGATTGTGCCCACGAAAATCTTTAATCGGCATCCGGTTGAGTAGGATTTTACTTAAGAAAAGTGAAGCCACCATTACTAGGGTGGCTTCTTCCATGAGAATCGATAAAAGCAGAAAGGAAGTGGAAATGTGGCGATTGCTATTAAAATACCCTGGGGAGAGAAATATACAATTGAAAATGTGGTCTTTGATCTTAATGGTACCTTGGCTACCAACGGTATAATTGCCGAAACCACAGGGGATTTACTAAAGGAATTGGCGCAGCAGGCTAAGATTTATATTATTACAGCAGATACCCATAACACCGCAGAGCAGTTAAAAGAAGAAATCGGAGCGTTTGCTGAGATTTTTGTGTTGAAAAGCGATGAACATGATTTGGAAAAAGCCCGATTTGTTCATACACTAGGCTTCAGAGAAACCGTAACCCTGGGCAATGGGGCAAATGATTTAAAAATGGTAGAGGAAGGCATTTTATCCTTTGGGGTAATGGCAGGGGAAGGCGTGTATGCTCCCCTTCTAAGTAAGGTGGATATTGTGGTGCATAATGTGGATCATGCCATTGAAATGCTCCTTAATCCCATGAAAATCGTAGCCACCATTCGAACATAAGAGGGAAAAGAATATAAGATGAAAAAGAACAAGATAAAAAAAGATACAAAAAAACAAGCCACCGATTAGACGGTGGCTTTTTTATGGATACAAAAGTTTGAAAATTGATCATAATCTATCGGTTTTTAGGAGTCCATTCCCGCCATACATTTCCGGCTAAGTCCGGTCCGGGCTTTAAGGTCTTCATCCCCTTTGTCCAACCGGCAGGGGTAACTTCTCCTGTGGTTCGAACATGTTGAAAGGCTTCAATCTGTCTTATGAGCTCGTCCACATTTCGGCCTACGGGAGGCGTCATAACTTCCATGGCTTGAACAACGCCGTCGGGATCGATTAAAAAACGTCCTCGAATATTTACGCCGCCATTTTCGTCGTAGACACCGTACAATTTACCAATATTTCCATTGGAATCGGATACCATGGGATAGGGAAATCCTCCCTCAACCATTTTACTAAGTTCGGTTTCCTGCCAGATTTTGTGGGTGAAATGACTATCGGTACTGATGGATAATACATTCACATCCAAACGATCAAAATCTTCCTTACGATCAGCAACTGCTGATAATTCTGTAGGTCAGACGAAGGTAAAATCTCCGGGATAAAAACAGAGAATTGTCCACTTACTTGTATAATCCGATAACTTCACTTCTGAAAAGTCTCCGTTCTGATAAGCCATTGCTTGAAAATCCGGAGCTTTTCCACCAACTTTTGCTACCACATGCATCTCCTCCTTAGGGTTGTTTTTACCTTGTTCTTCTTCACCTTGAATTTCATTAACCGGTGAAGGATTTGATGAAACACAGGAAAGGGGTTTCTTTGACAAAATATCGACCTCCTTGATTAAATTATAGACAAATATTATGGGTGTTACAAACAGTATTGATTTGACCTATACTATATATACACCATTGGAAATTTTTCAAACAGAATTTCAAGAATTATTCTTAAAAAATAGCAGATTACAATATTGCAATATTAGGGTTTAGACATATTCTGCTGAGAGATATAGAATACAAACAAAAGAAAATAAGGTTCCATAAATGAGAAAAATATCCAACGCAGTTATCCGGAGATATTGTATGATCCGATCAATGGTTGGCTCATCGAAACAAAAAAACCCTGCTCGAAGAATCGAGAAGGGGTAGATATCCTTTTTTATAGATCATAATGACAGCGAAAAAATTGTTTATGCTTCCTGTCGTTCCATAAATGCTTTTGAGGCATTCTTATATTCTTCATCATCTTCAATGTTTCGTAGCTGGGGTCCCTGATCATCTTCCGTAAAACCGTAGAGCATAGCCGTTTCAGAATCGGAAGGGAGAATAGCTATGTAGCTTTGATCGTCGACTACAAAAATATCGAGCACATCACACTCCAGCTTTTTTCCATCCGTCAGGGTCAAATATATTTTTCGGGGCTCCTGGTGGTCATGTTCGTGGTCGTGGTCATGTTCATGCTCATGATCTTCATGATCACAATTACAACCTTGATCTTCATGATCACAATTACAACCTTGATCTTCATGATCACAATTACAACTGTGATCTTCATGGTTATGATCACAATTACAACCTTGATCTTCATGATTATCATGATTGTTACAATCACATTCCTTAGAATTTTTGTCCATAAATTTCACTCCTTATCTTTCCGTAGTTCTTTTAGTATACCTTGAATACATGGAATTCTCAATGGGAATGACAAAGCCTTTTATGACACCCGGGTGCTTCGCCAGGTTCCTTTTCGATAATAATGATAAATAATCCCCATACTGATGAACTCCGTCAGTAAAAAAGCCGTTAAAACCCCGTGAATGGTAAAGTTAAAAACATAGGTGGAAAGCGTAGCTAAGGGAACCAGTACCAGCCACCGGGACAGAATGCTGGAGATTAAAAATGGGCGGTTATAGCCGGATCCGGAAAAAGCGGTACCGAAACCAAACATGATTGCCAGAAACATCATACTGGGGGTGACGAATTTAAGGATGGTGGTTCCCATTTCAATAACCTCCGGGTCCCGGGTGAAAATCCACATGAGATGTTCCCCTGCAAAAAATACAATAATGTTGATTAAAATCATAATTCCGGCTCCCAGTTTTACGGAGGCGGTAATGGTTTTATCGGCTCGGGGAATATTTTTCGCCCCTAAATTCTGGCCAACAATACTGCTGCCTCCCATATTCAGACCAAAGAGGGGCATAAAGCCCATCTCCATCAGTCGAAGAACAATTCCGTAAGCCGCCACAACCTCCACCCCATAAAA
>SLKF01000107.1 GCA_007134725.1 Clostridiales bacterium
AAAAAAAAAAAAAGGGCTCCTAAAAAAAAAAGGACAATATCGAAAAGAAGGAGCTTAAAAAGCAGAATAAAACTGATTTTCCTTGTCAAACGGAAGCTGTTTTTCATACCGGGCCAAACTCTCTGTTTTTCAATTAATACTTCATGAAGTGTGAAAATTAAACGAAGGAGAAGGTAGATAAAAAGGACAACAATTGAAAAATACAAAACCCGTGTAAGGATATTTCCCATAATGTTATCCATAAGAAGCTGGGGAGGGGAGACCAGCTCTGAGAGTTCAGGCATGATGGGAATATTCACAATGGGGATAATCAGAAAAAAGAGCAAAGCAAGATAAAGGGCTCCTAAACCAATCATCCGTTTCATGGATACAATGGAAGTTACGAATCCTTCGGAAATGAGAATTTTTTTGTTGTGGTTATTTTTATGGGCCAGCACAATATAGGTACCCACTTGAATGACCGTAAACATCACTGCTAAGGTGGATAAAAGGATCAGCCCGATTATTCCCCTGGGATCGAGGAGTAGAGAAAAGGCTGCGGAGTTGATTAAAACTCCGGAACTTACCATAAGCAGCAGACGATTTAGAAAATAGCCTAAAAAGGGAATCAATACGTAGCTGCTGAGCAGCAGATAAAAGAAGCTGAATAATAAATAATTTCTCCAGGATTTTCGAAAATCCCAAAAGCTGCTTATAATTAGCTTAAACATAGGCAATCCCTCCGAGACTTTTTTCTGTATTTCTTTAGTATACCCGATAGTGGGAAAGAGTACACAGAAAATCTAAGGCACTTTAGGTTTGGGTAGGATTTCGAAGACAAGAATGTGCTTAGGCAATCATAATTTCCAGATAATATGATATAATAGCAATGAATATAAGGATAAGGAGATAGAATATAAAGATGGAGGGATTTGCTGATGAAATTTGCAAAGCGTATGGAATCACTAAAGGCTTCAGAGATCCGGGAAATTTTAAAACTTATTGAAAATCCGGAGATCATCTCCTTTGCAGGAGGTTTGCCGGCACCGGAATTATTTCCGGTAGAGGAGATGATCGCAGTATCCAAAGCGGTTTTGGAGGAAGACGGCGAAAAAGCCCTGCAATACAGCAGCACGGAAGGCTATCTTCCCCTGCGTGAAAAAATTGCGAAAAGAATGGAAGAGGTGGGAGTCAAGGCCACAGCGGATAATATTCTTATTACCAGCGGATCCCAACAAGGGCTGGATTTTTCAGGGAAAGTCTTTTTAAATGAGGGGGATGTAGTGGTCTGTGAGAGTCCCAGTTATCTTGGGGCCATTAACGCGTTAAAATCCTATTCCCCCAGGTTTGTGGAAATTGATACCGATGATGAAGGAATGGATATGGAAGCCTTGGAAAAGGTATTGAAGGAAACCGACAACATTAAAATAATCTATGTGATCCCGGACTTTCAAAATCCCTCGGGCAGGACCTGGTCCATTGAAAGACGAAAACGGTTAATTGAACTGGCCAATGAATACGATCTTCCCGTTATTGAGGACAATCCTTATGGAGAGCTGCGATTTGAAGGAGAGAGACCTCCCTCCATCAAAGCCTATGATACCCAGGGGAGGGTGATTTATTTAGGAACCTTTTCCAAAATCTTTTGTCCCGGTTTACGAGTAGGATGGACACTAGGAGAGGGAGAGGTGTTGCAGAAGTATATTTTTGTAAAGCAAGGTGCGGACCTTCATACCAATACCCTGACCCAACGGGAGATTAATAAATTTATGGAAATCTATAGCATAGATGAACATATTGAAAAGATTAAAAAAGTATACAAAAAACGACGGAATGTCATGATGGGGGCGATAAAGGAACACTTTCCGAAAGTCGTAAAGTATACCTATCCTCAAGGTGGGCTGTTCACATGGTGCGAACTTCCGGAAGGAATGGATGCCAAGGAAGTGTTTAAAAAATCCATTAAAGAAAACGTTGCATTTGTTCCCGGAGGGTCTTTTTATCCTAACGGAGGAAAAGAAAATACCTTTCGGCTGAATTATTCCATGATGCCCGAAGATAAGATTCAAGAAGGAATCCAGCGGTTAGGAAAAGTTCTGGAAAAAGAATTAGCAGGGAAGTAACCTCGATAGATACCAGGAAAGTAAACACCATAAATACCAGTAGAAAAAGTAGACACTACTAAGCAAATAGAGATGAAGAAAACCGATTGGGTCCAGATATCCGGTCGGTTTTTTGTATTTAGAAAAATCAATAAAGGGCAGTTGACAATCAAAGATCAGACTACTATAATGGAATTAACATATGAATACTTGCTCATATATAACATTAAGGGAGAGAAAAATATGAAAAATTCCAAAGCCAGACTTGAGAAATGCGACTGTACCATCATTCATGAAGAGGTGGTTAAAAGAGTGGAGAAAGATATGCCCGAAGAAGAGAGTCTCTATGATTTAGCCGAGCTCTTTAAGGTCTTTGGGGATACCACCAGAATTAAAATTTTATATGCTTTGTTTTCCGCAGAGATGTGTGTGTGTGATATTGCAGTGCTATTAAACATGACGCAATCCGCAATATCCCATCAACTTCGGGTACTGAAACAGGCCAGACTTGTAAAATACCGAAAAGAAGGAAAGGTGGTTTACTACACCTTAGACGATGAACATGTAAAAGCGATTTTCGATCAGGGACTGATTCATATCAATGAAAAGAAATCATCATAAATGGAGGCCAAAGGAGGCGAAGACATGAAGAATAAAACCATCAAAAGAGAATGGGCCCTGCAAGGTCTCGGCTGTGGAAACTGTGCAGAGAAAATGGAAAACCAGATTAATAAACTGCAAGGAGTACAACGGGTAAGTGTGGACTTTATGGCAAGGAAGCTGACCATTGAAGTGGAGGGAAATCAGGAAATTACTAAAATTAAAAATGAAGCCGAAAAGATTATTGATCGTATTGAACCGGGGGTAAGGATACAGAAGTTTGAAAAAAGAAAGGTTAAAGGAAAACAGCCAAATAGTCAGGAGGAAGATGAAAAATCAAAAGGGGATCGAAGGAGACTGGCCATGGGGGGTGGAATCTTCGCAGTGACCATGATCTTAAACCTTTCGGAGAACCTGAGCCTGGGTCTGTTTCTCCTAAGCTACGTTATTGTAGGGGGAGGAATTCTTCTTAGAGCGGGGAAAAACATCATCCGGGGGCAGGTGTTTGATGAGAACTTTTTAATGGGAATCGCCACCTTGGGAGCCTTTGCCATTGGAGAATATCCGGAAGCCGTGGCCGTAATGCTTTTTTACCGGGTAGGAGAGTATTTTCAAAATTTAGCCGTCAATCGTTCCAGAAAGTCCATTGGGGAGTTGATGGATATTCGGCCGGATTTTGCCCATCTAAAAACCGAAGACGGACTTCGGAAAGTGGATCCGGAAGACGTGAAAATCGGAGATGTAATCATGGTAAAACCGGGAGAGAGAGTGCCCCTGGACGGGATAGTGCTAGAGGGATTTTCCGCAGTGGATACCTCGGCCTTAACCGGGGAGTCTCTTCCCAGGGAAGTGGAAGTCGAAAGTAGGGTCTTAAGCGGTTTTATCAATAAAAACGGAGTGCTTACCATAGAAGTACAAAAAGAGTTTGAGGATTCCACGGTATCCAAAATTTTAGATTTAGTGGAAAATGCCAGCAGTCGAAAGGCGCCTACGGAGAATTTCATAACAAAATTTGCACGGTACTATACCCCGGTGGTGGTGGTTACGGCGTTACTCCTTGCGGTAATACCCCCCTTGGTACTGCCCGGAGCCCTGTTTTCTGAATGGATTTATCGAGGACTGGTATTTCTTGTAATATCCTGTCCCTGCGCTTTGGTGATTTCCATTCCCTTAGGATTTTTCGGAGGAATTGGGGGAGCCTCCAAAAGAGGGGTATTAATTAAAGGAAGTAACTATCTGGAAGCCCTGAATAACGTGGAAACCGTTATTTTTGATAAAACCGGGACCTTGACGGAAGGGGTATTCAAAGTAAGAAATATTGTACCGGAGGATGAATACACGAAAGAGGAGTTACTGGAGTATGCTGCCTATGCCGAGGGATACTCCAATCATCCCATTGGATTATCCATTGTAGAGGCCTACAATCAAGAGGTCAATACCGAAGAACTTAGGAGTTATCAGGAAATCCCCGGTCATGGAATAAAGGTGGACTATAAGGGCAAAGAAATTCTAGCAGGAAACAGCAAATTAATGGACCGGGAAAATATTCCCTACACAGGGATACAAACCCTGGGAACCGTAATTTACATCGGGGTGAATCATAAATAT
>SLKF01000191.1 GCA_007134725.1 Clostridiales bacterium
GAGGAAATGGACATTACCTTAGAGCCCGGAGGGCAGTTGGAGTTTTCCACCCGTCCCTGCATTCATCTTTCCCATATTCTCCAGGTCTATGAAAAATTCTTAGGCGATCTTCTTCCCATTATTGAAGAACAAGATCAGTATTTACTGGGTGTGGGCTATCACCCTCAGACCAGAATCAAAGATATTCCCTTTAATCCGAAGAAACGATATGAGTACATGTCCCAGTATCTTCAGAAAACCGGAAAATATGCACTGAATATGATGAAGGGTACCGCGTCGGTTCAAGTAGCCATCGATTACGTGTCGGAGCCGGATTTTATAAAGAAATTTCGTGTAGCCAGTTTTCTAACGCCGCTGTTGTATTTAATTACAGATAACGCTCCGATTTTTGAAGGGGAAGTTTACGAACAGTATAGTGTTCGAAGCTTAATCTGGGAAAATACAGATCCCCATCGCAGTGGGATTATAAAGGGTTCTCTAGATAAGCACTTCAATTATCAGGATTATGTGGAGTACTTACTACATAGTAAACCCATATGTATTTTGGAAAAGGGTAGGCTAAGACCCTTGGGAGATCAATCCCTATGGGAGGCATACAAAGAAAAAGAAGAATTGTCGAAAGAAGAAACGGAACACCTTTATACCATGGTTTTTCCCGATGTTCGGGGAAAGAATTACATTGAAATTCGAATGGCGGATTCCATGCCCGCGGAGTTAAGCATGGCTTACCTGGCCATGATTAAAGGGTTGTTCTATGACCAAGAGAACTTGGAAGAACTCTATAAACTATCTTTGGAATACGACGACGGGAAAATCAAATCCTTAAAAGAGGCTGTCATTCATCAAGGGTTTGAAGCTCCCTTCAGAGAAGAAGATCTTGGGGTATTCGCTGAGAAAGTGATTCAAATGGCGGAAAAAGGCCTGGAAAAGGAAGAACGATCCATGATTAAGCCCTTAAAACAGTTGATTGTAAACAGAGAAACCTACGGACAAGGGATCAAACAGAAGTACAAAGAAATGGGAGTAGAGGGTTTATTAGACCTGCAGGTAACAAAAAAAAGCTAAAGGAGGTATGGATATGATGCATCATGATTTGTTTCAACAATATCAAGGGGATGTTTTACGCCAACCGGAAAGGTATATCCGCGAATACAACAATGTGAAACAACGGGTAAACTACTCTCCGGCCATCTATAAAGGACAGCCGGTGAAATTTTTATACCAACCCTTTTTTTTCACGGATCAGGATATTCAACGATTTAAAGAATTGGTAAAAACCCTGGGAGTCATTTTAAAAAAGGTTATTGATCAATATATAACAGAGCCGAATTTCAGAAAACATTTTGGCTTTTCTCCTTTTCTGGAGGCCTTGATTCTATCCGATCCCGGATATGATCACCCCTTTCCCATGGGCCGGTTTGATATTTTCTATCATAAGGATGGATCTTTTCAGTTTTGTGAACTCAACGCCGACGGATCTTCGGGAATGGTGGAATCCAGAGAGTTGGACCAAATCATTTACAACTCCTTAGCCCTGGACCGATATAAAGAAGACTATGATTTTCACACCTTTGAATTATTTGATTCATGGATCGATGCCCTGATAGAAAATTATCGCCAATTTAGTAAAACCAAAACGCCCCCCCAAGTGGCTATCGTAGATTTTTTTGATGACAAGCCGGCCAGTGAATTTATCGAGTTCCAAAAGGCCTTTGAAAAAAGAGGCTACTCCACAATTATTGCAGATCCTAGAGACTTAGTGCTTAAGGGAGATCACCTGTATTATAACGACTTTCGAATTGATTGTATCTACCGACGGGCGGTAACCTGGGAAGTGGAAGAACATCAAGAGGAAGTACAGGATTTTATTACGGCCTACCTTCAAAGGAAGGTTTGTGTTGTGGGATCTTTTCGCTCCCAAATCATTCATAATAAAACCGTCTTTTCCGTCCTTCATGACGATGAAGCCACATACTTTTTAACGACAGAGGAACAACAGTTTATCAAAAGTCATATTCCCTTTACGGTCCCCTTTAATCCAAAGGAGGCCAGGCTGTTGAAAATGATTTTGGAAAACAAGGACCGCTATGTACTAAAACCTTCCGATAAATATGCGTGCCTCGGGGTGTCTGTAGGAAGAGATTACTTGAGCGAGCAATGGCGGCAATTTGTTGAGGAAGAACTGGACGAAGCGTATTTAATTCAAGAGTTTTGCAATGTTCCATCGATGGAAATGGCGATTTTTTCAAAGGATAAGGTGAAATTTGAAGAGTGCAACTATATTACCGGGCTTTATGTTTACAACGGCGAGTTTAAAGGAGTTTACCACCGGGCAGGAAGAGAAAATATTATTGGAAGCCTGGTAGAAGGATTTTCCCTACCGAATTACCTGGTCCGAAAAAAATAAGCAAGATCTGAGAATACCCCCTTAAAAGACTAGAAGCTAAGGTGTAGGTGGGTTATAATAAGAAATAGCATAATGTTGGGGGGAATTCGATGAAAATCAAACTGGATCGAAGGCTATTGAAGTATGCTTTTCATGCTTTTTTGGTAATCAGCATGGGGATTGTAGTGTATCAGGTGTTGGAAAATATGGGGTATTTCACCGAGCAATTTATGGTTCTATGGAAATGGATTCGAAGAATTCTAAGCCCTTTTATCATCGGAATTTTTGCAGCCTATATTCTTAACCCCGGAGTTCGAAGATTTGAGGAAAGTGTTTATGGACGGATCGATTTTCTAAAGAACAATATCCGTATCAAGCGGATGTTAAGCATCAGCAGCATGTTTTTGATTGTGATCCTTTTCTTTGTGATGATATTTGTGGTAGTTACCCCTCGAGTGATTACAAGCATATCGGATATTATACGGAATTTCCCTGAATACCTGGATAATACCATCGCCTTTGTGGAAAATCTGGAGGGTACCCTTCGGGCACAAAATTTGGATGCTTTCTTTCAGGAATTTCAAATTATTGATGAAATAGAAGACTGGCTGGAAAACGGTTTCCAGTATATAACAGAATCCTTGGATGAAATTATTGATATGATTTTTTTCCAAATCACCAATATCACTTCGGGAATCTTGAATTTTTTGATCGGCATGATCATGGCTTTTTACTTACTTTACGATAAAAATATCATTAAGAAAAATATCAATAAAATTCTTTACACCATGTTTTCCAAAGAAATGGTGTTTAAAATCAATGATTTTGGCCGGGATGCCGACGATCTTTTCGGTCGCTATATCGTGGGAAGAACCATCGATTCCTTTATCATCGGGGTCATTGCTTTTATCGGTCTTAGTATTCTGGGGATCCCTTATCGACTGCTTTTTAGTATCGTTATCGGGGTGACCAATATGATTCCTTATTTCGGACCTTATTTAGGAGGAATTCCCGTTATCATTGTGACCATGTTCTCTTCTTTTCAAGAAGCTTTGTGGGTAGCTCTGTTTATTTTAGCCTTGCAGCAATTTGACGGATTGGTTCTGGGACCGAAAATTTTAGGAGACAGTGTGGGGATTCGACCGATCTGGATTATCCTTTCGATTTACGTAGGGGGCAGGATCTTCGGGATCCTGGGAATGTTCCTGGGGGTACCGGTATTTGCGGTAATTGTAATGTTTTTGGAAAGACTGATCAAAAGAAGACTGGAAAAAAGAGGAATCAGTGAGGGAGAAGCGGAAAGTGCTCCTCCCCGCTTGAAAAATCCGGCAAAGGAAGGATAGAAGAAACCGAAAATAAACGTTGGAAGTTTTTAAAAAAATTGAATCGAAGTAAAAGATGATAAATTAAAAGGACTTTTTGGATACAGCTCCAATAGTGAACGGCAAAAACAACTATGGGGGTCTGGAAAAAGGAGTCTTTTTTTTGTTTAAAAACCACAAACAAAAAAGCTTTGTGAAAAAAAATACTACTTGCAAACAATTATCATTTACGCTATAATACCAAGTACGGTGTATGGTTGTTGCATAGATACCTTTGCCATCGTTGAAAGGACAACTTAAGAAGGAGGAGTGCAAGAATGAGTTTATTAAAAAATAAGAAAAAAGTAATTCTTATGGGATTACTGATTGCAATACTAACTTTGGCCGGATGCAATGATGCTTCGGGAGACGAGGGTGCCGGAGAAATTGTGGTATACTCCGCAAGAAATGAAAACTTTGTAGACGCTCTATTGGACAAATTCCAACAGGACACGGGAATTGAAGTGCGTGCCCTTCACGGAGGAGAGACCATCGTAAACCGGGTAAAGGAAGAAGGCAA
>SLKF01000011.1 GCA_007134725.1 Clostridiales bacterium
GTATCTATATTTACCTTACAGACTCCATACTTTGCTGCTTCTTTAATCATTTCTTCAGGAACTCCTTGGGCTCCGGGAATGTCGCCACCATACTCGTTGCAGGCTGTAACAAATTCCGGAAGTACCGTACTGGCTCCGTGAAGGACTAACGGAAATCCCGGCAAAAGTTCAGAGATTTTTATCAGTCGATCAAAATCCAATTCTGGCTTTCCTTTAAACTTGTAAGCGCCGTGACTGGTACCGATGGCAATGGCTAGAGAATCCACACCGGTTTTTTCAACGAATTCTTTCGCTTCTTCCGGATTGGTGAAAGTGGCATCCTTCTCATCTACGGAAATGTTATCTTCAATTCCTGCAAGCTTTCCAAGTTCCGCCTCTACCACGACACCTCTAGGATGTGCATAATCTACCACCTTTTTCGTTAAGGCGATATTTTCTTCAAAGGGAAGATGGGAAGCATCGATCATAACCGAGGTAAAGCCATCATCGATACATTGCTTGCAAATTTCAAAATCTTCTCCATGATCCAAGTGTAATACAATGGGAAGATCTGTATCTTCAACGGCGGCTTCCACTAACTTTTTTAAGTAAATGGGATTGGCATATTTTCTGGCTCCTGCAGAAACTTGTAAGATCAATGGAGACTTTTCTTTTTGGGCCGCGGAGACAATTCCCTGAATGATTTCCATGTTATTAACATTGAAAGCCCCAATAGCATAACCTTTTTCATAAGCCTGCTTAAATAACTCTTTACTTGTTACTAATGGCATAAATAACCCTCCTATTAATATTATTTTACTCTTTACATTATACCAGAAATTCACTAAAAAAGATGCTTGAAGCCGAGGAATGATTCGTCCTTTTTAATTTAATTCTTCATTGCACTAGGAATTTATGAGGAAATAGAGTAAAATGGTGAGAGAGCAGGAAAAGCAACAAAAGAGATTTGAGGTGAAAGATGAATGAAGACCCATTTGCCAAACGTACTTACTTTTGGGAATCTTTCTCTGGGGATCTTAGCAATTTTAAGTGTCTTTTCAGAGGATTACACCCTATCATCAATTTTGATTATTCTAGCCGCCTTTATGGATCGGTTTGATGGACAACTGGCAAGAAAATTGGATGTGGAAAGTGAGATTGGAAAACAGTTGGACTCCTTAAGTGATTTAATTTCTTTCGGAGTGGCTCCGGCAATTTTAATATGGAGCTATAGTCTGCAGACTTTTGGATTTATCGGTATTATTATTATTGTTTTATTTGCAGTGAGCGGAGCATATCGTTTGGCTAAGTTTAACGTTACGGATTTCGCTGGAACCTTCAGTGGCATTCCTATCACTTTAGCCGGAGGCTTTGTGGCCTTAATGACATTGTATGCGATTAATTATTCTATGCACGACTATGTGGTACTTATCATTGTGCCGCTACTATCTTATTCCATGGTCAGTAAAAAAATCCACTTAAAGAAAAAATAAAGGCTCCCATCGGGGTCTTTGATTTCGCTAATGGAAAACCAGTAAAGGGTGTTTAACGTGAAGTATATCCACGGAGAAAATATATTTGATAAATTCAGTGAAAAACGTGAAAGCTTAATTATTATGTTGAAAAACGGTGATATTAACAAAAAAGAGTATATTGAAGAAACCTATTATTATATAAGAGAGCAGGAATTTGAACCTTTTAAAATTGTTGATAATTTTAATAAAGCGGTATTCAATTATCAGTACTACAACATGATGGCAAAGTATTCCAAATTAAAAGCGAAGGAAATTCAGAAATTCGGAAAACATTTTCAACAGATGAAACAACATTTAGAAAAGGTCAATTACTATTATCACAAAAAGAATCAAACCACTTTAAGAGCATTGGAACTCCGGAATTTCGAAGATGTAGAAGCCTATTATATTAAAGTGAAGTCCCTGCATCTAAAAAACACGCTTTTCGAAATCGTTTTTTTGGAGGATGCAATGGTGGTTTTTCATTCCAACAGTGAGTGGCTGGCCAAACGATTGGAAGAAGAGGGCGTATTTTCTAATGGGAAAAAACATTCGATCATTGCCAGTTATGTGAATGAACGATATTAAGTTTCCTGCTTGAAAGTTTTATTAATGGGTAAAATACCAATACCATATCTTGTGGTATAAAAGAATAATCCTACAAATATCAAACCTTAAAGAAAGTGGAGGATGATAGTATGTATAAAATTAAAAGTGCAGAAAAATTCTTATGGGACGGTATCGACCTTGACGGAAAAAAACTCTTAGAAGGGGGAACCAGCTGGGGAAACACTACGGACATTATTGCACGAAAAGTTCGTGAAAATAAGTGGACTACTGATCTTGTTTCCATTGATATTGACGACAGCCATTTTGAAGAAATTGAAAGAAGACTTCAAAAAGATTTTCAAAAGTTGTCCCTACGAAGAGGAGATCTTAGTAGTCTTGACTTTATTGAAGATCAGTCTATTGATGTAGTTATATGTAATTATACTTTATCTTCTGTAGATCAATTTCCTATGCGAGCCCTAAGTGCAATAAAAGAATTTTACCGGGTACTAAAACCAGGAGGAGACCTTCTTATCACGGAAGAAATGCCTATTTGGTCTGTGGATTCCTCATCCTATCCTTACTGGTCGAAACGGCTGAGAATCATTAAAAGCATCAGCGTTCTTCGGGGGATGACCTACTTTAATGAGATTCATCCAAAAGATTTAGAAGTATCTCTAAGCACCGCAGGCTTTAAAGATATAGTATGGGATGAGTTTACAGAAAAAATAAATGCAGAGCGGGCCACAAAGTTCCTCGATAAACGGAAACAAACCTTAATTAAAGGCTCTGATGACTTGGAAAATAAAAAAGTTAATGAAGGACTGACGGAGTTAACCGAAGAACTGGTCAAAGAATTTTCCGGAACCGAAGAATTTCCTGCTCCGGGATACGTGCTAAGAGCCAAAAAATAATCAAACTATGAAGAGGCCGAGGGGTCTCTTCTTTTATGATAGAACCTATGAGTGAGAGTACAACGGGGTAAGTTAGTAGTAATATAAAGTATGATGATTTTTTATTGAAAATTTATAGAAACACATAGGATTGGAAGAAATATATATACTGTTAGAAATTAAGATTGTTATATAATTTGTCTAATTAATAATTAAACATTGAATAATAATAGAGTGTATGATATCTGATACTTGAATGAGGAGGAGTTTAAGTGGAAAAAGGCTTGATATATGAAGGGGTAGTGGAACAGCTGCAGTACGGAGGTAAAAGCAAGGTTTTCGTAGAAGGGGAAGCAGTAGAGGTAAAAAATGTTCTCCCCGGTCAGAAAATCCGTCTTAGGGTAACGAAAAATCGACGAAATAAAAAACAGGGGAAGGTTTTGGACATAGTCGAACGATCTCCATTAGAGACAGAAGATACTTGCAATCATTTTGGCCGTTGTGGGGGATGTTTTATGCAGTCCATTACTTATGAGGAACAACTGAAAATTAAGGACAGCCAAATCAAAAATCTTTTTGAAATAGAAAATATCAACGTCGGAGAATTTTTACCGATCAAAGGAAGTCCCAAGGTATTCGAGTACCGAAACAAAATGGAGTTTACCTTTGGAGATGAGGAAAAAGACGGTCCCATCACGTTGGGAATGCATAAAAAGGGGCGGCATCATGATATTGTAACTGTGGACGATTGTCGTATCATGGACGAGGATTTCCGCAGGATTTTAATGGCAGTACTGGATTATGCCAAGGAGCACAGCCTAACCCAGTATAATTCCATGAGACATGAAGGTTTTCTCCGTCATTTAGTGGTAAGAAAAGGGCACTATACCAACGAAATCATTGTTCACCTTGTCACCACAACCCAGGAAAAGCATGACTTTGATGCTTTAGGCAAGGCTCTTCAAAGTTTAAACCTTGACGGAAAAATTGTAGGATTTCTTCATTCTTTAAACGACGGTTTGGCGGATGTGGTACAAAGTGATGAAATGCAGATCATCTTCGGGAAAAAAGAATACCGGGAAAAACTCTTTGACTTAACCTTTGAAATATCTCCTTATTCCTTTTTTCAAACCAATACCTTAGGAGCGGAAACTCTTTACCGGGAAGTTATCGATTTTCTAGGAGACGTGAAAGGTAAAACCGTTCTGGATCTCTACTCAGGTACGGGAACCATCGCCCAGGTGTTAGCAAAGGATGCTAAACAAGTCATTGGTATTGAACTGGTAGAAGAGGCGGTTGAAAAAGCCAAGGGGAATGCAAAAATAA
>SLKF01000044.1 GCA_007134725.1 Clostridiales bacterium
AAAAACACACAAAAAATATCGAAGACTTTCAATTAGAATTACTAAAGTAGTACCGACAAAATAAACGGACCATGCCTTGGCGGGATATCGAAAACCCTTACTATACCTGGGTTTCAGAAATTATGCTGCAACAAACCCGGGTGGATACGGTAATCCCTTATTTCCTAAGATTTGTTGAAAAATATCCCACAGTAAAGGACTTGGCAAAGGGCGAGGAAGAGGAGCTTTTAAAGCTTTGGGAAGGACTGGGATATTACAGTAGAGTAAAGAACATGAAAATTGCTGCCAAAGAAGTGGTGGAAAAATATGAAGGAGTATTTCCGAAGGAGCTTAAATCGTTACAGTCGCTTAAAGGAATTGGGGAGTATACCGCCGGTGCCATTGCCTCTATTGCCTACGAAAAAAAAGAGCCTGCGGTGGACGGCAACGTGATGCGGGTAATGACCCGAATTACAGGAAACCATGGAGACATCAAACTGGGAAAAACCAAAAAAGAGATTACGGCTAAGGTTCGACAACTGTTACCCGAGAAAAGCCTGGGAGACTTCAACCAAGGGCTCATTGAGCTGGGGGCCGTACTCTGTACCTCGGCGAAGGAGCCGGACTGCGGAATCTGTCCCGTTTCAGAGTTTTGTGTAGCCTTTGAGAAAAACCTCCAGGGCCTACTGCCGGTAAAAGGAAAAGCCACAAAAAAGCGTCTTGAAAAAAAGACCGTGGTGATTTTAACCCATAGGGATAAAATCTTTCTTCGAAAACGGGAAGATAAAGGACTGCTGGCGGGACTTTGGGAATTTCCCCATGTTCAAGGCCATTTAAAGGAGCCGGCTCTTAAAAATATCCTAAAGAGGGAAAACCATATTGCAGAGAAAAACCTTAAGGTTCAAAATATTATCAGGCTGGAAGACAGTAAAGCGGTGTTTAGTCATATCCAGTGGAACCTCATGGCTTATCAGGTTAATTTGGAATTAAGGGAGAGTCCCGAGGAAAAACACCGGGGTAAAGACTTTAAGGTAGAGGGGAATGTTATAGAGCATGATAACCTCGGAGAATCTCTGGATTTAAGGATTAAAGAGGAGTCGGAATCCATGGGGGTCTCCGGGGAAGATCTGATGAATAAGGGTTGCTGGCTATCAAAGGATCTAATCCGTCGGGATTATTCCATTGCTTCGGCTTTTAAAGCTTATCGAAAAGAGGTGCTTTAATATGATTCAAGAAATATTGCCCAATATATATATAATCGTAGTTCCCTTACCCCATAATCCCTTAAAAGCCTTAAATACTTACCTGATTGTGGGTGCGGATGAATTTTTATTGGTGGATTCAGGATTTAACCGAAAGGAATCGAAAGAAGCTCTTTTTACGGCCCTGGAATCCCTGAAAGTGGATCCGGATAAAACCCGGGTGATTATCACCCATCTTCATGCGGACCATTCCGGCCTTGCGGAGGTTTTATACAAGAAAGGGGCAAGGCTTTTAATGGAACCGGGAGAAGCCCAGCGGATAAAATCACTATCCGAGGAAGAAAACTGGGAAAACATGAAAGGGGACTTAAAAACCTTCGGGCTGGAGGTTGATCAAAACTTTTTCGACGATCATCCGGGAAAGATTTATGCCCCAAAGGGAAACTTCACCTATCAGCCCCTTAAAGAGGGGGAAAACATTGCTATCGGGGAATACTCTTTCGAGGTAATTTTAGTGCCGGGCCATACCCCGGGAATGATCAATCTATTTGACCGAAAAAAAGGAATATACTTTTCGGCGGATCATGTACTGGATTCCATTACTCCCAATATCGGATTTTGGGGTTATGACCAGGAAAAAATGCTGGAGAAATATTTAAACAGTTTACAGAAAGTTCAGGCCTATCCTATCAAAATCATGCTGCCTTCCCATCGAGGGGTGATTATGAAACCGAAGGAACGAATTGAGGAATTGCAGGAGCATCATAAAAATCGGTTAGAGGAAGTCGAAAGAATAGTTACTAAAAAAGGGACTGCTGTAAACGTAAGAGATGTGGCAAGGGAAATGGATTGGAGAATTCGGGCAAGGTCCTGGGAGGACTTTCCCTCTCCTCAGAAGTCCTTTGCCGCAGGGGAAGCCATGTCCCATCTGGAGTACCTTAGGGATCATGGAAGAATTACTTCTTACTGGGAGGATAATATAATTTATTTTGTGAAAATACCTCGGTAAGACCCTTGTATTCACAAGGCTACTTCATTTAACCTTAATCCGCTTAGAATCGGGAATAATACAAAGGAGGCGTAACTATGAAGCCGGATTTTGACAAGATCATTGATCGCAAAAAAAGCAAATCCATTAAATGGGACCCGGAGGTCCTGGGGGAAATATTCGGAGAAGAAGACCTGTTACCCCTTTGGGTGGCGGATATGGACTTTCAGGCCCCGGAAGAAGTCATAGAAGCCATGAAAGAAGAAGTATCCCACGGGGTATTTGGTTATTCTAAAAGAGGGTATCAATACTACCAAAGCATTATCCAATGGTATGAAAAGCGATTTAATTGGAAGATTAAACGGGAGTGGCTGGTATATACTTCGGGAGTGGTTGCTGCGGTAAATTATGTGCTGCAAGCTTTTCTGGAAAAAGAACAGGGGGTCATTATTCAGGAGCCGGTATATTATCCCTTCAAAAAAGCTATTAAAAAAAATGGATGCAGAGTAGTCAACAACCCATTGAAATATCATGAAGGTAGCTATGAAATAGATTTTGAGGATTTTGAAAAAAAAGCCCGGGAGCCCAGTACCAAATTATTTATTCTTTGCAGTCCCCACAATCCCGTGGGCCGGGTATGGAAAAAAGAAGAGCTCCATCGTTTAGGAGAAATTTGTCTTGCCAACGGGGTACTGATATTTGCCGATGAAATACATCATGATCTGGTTTATCAAAATGGAGCCCATCAGATTTTTGCAAACCTTGACCCTCGGTTCGAAGACCATGTCATTACCGCCACGGCCCCTTCAAAAACCTTTAATTTAGCCGGCTTGATGAGTGCTCATCTGATCATTAAGAATTCCAGCTTAAAAAGAAGGTATAAACATGTTTTAGAAAAAAACCATATCGGACATCAAAGTCCCGTCAGTATGGCAGCGGTGCAAGCGGCTTATGGACAAGGGGAACCCTGGTTAGAGGCGCTGTTAGCCTACTTACAGGGAAACATTCGTTTAATAGAAACAATGGTTGCGGAAAAGCTGCCAAAGGCCAAGTTCACCCCACCAAGGGCCACCTACCTTGCCTGGATTGACCTTCGGGGCTATGGACTTTCGGGGAAAGCCCTGGAGGAGAAAATTACGAAAAAAGGAAAGGTTGCATTGGATGGAGGGACCTGGTTTGGTAGTGGGGGAGAAGGGTTTGTCCGAATCAACTTTGCCTGTCCGAGAAAGACCTTAGAGGAAGCTTTGGAGAGAATAATCAAAGCCATAGAAGAGGAGTGAAGTCATGATTTATTATTTTACCGGTACGGGAAATTCTTACTATGTGGCAAAGGTGTTGGGGATTAATTTAAAAGAGGGAATTGAGAATTTGGGGGATTCCCGAAGAGCCAATTTAAATAGAAAAGTAGTGAAGCTGAAAAAGGAAGAGGCCTTAGGGTTTGTGTTTCCTGTTTATGCCTTAGGTCCTCCAAGATGGGTGCTGGAGTTCATAAAAAGTCTGGAATTTGAGGGGAATAATCCAAGCTATACTTTTGCCATCGCCACTTGCGGGGAGTACATCGGAAATACCATGGACACCTTAAGAAAAGCCTTGGAAGAGAAAAAAATTCCCTTGGATTACGGATACTCGGTGAAAATGCCCAATAATTATATGATGACGGGTAGTAATGTGGAGACCGGACAAAAGGCAGAGGAAAAAATCCGCCGGGCGGATACATTGCTCTCAACAATCAGTGAGGATCTTAACAATCGGGGAAAAGGTTTTTATTTAACGAAAGGATTTATGCCGGGACTCCTTAGTAAAGCCGTAAACCCACTGTTTACAAAGTTTGCTATTGATACAAAGAAGTTCCGGGTAAATGAGAACTGTATTTCCTGCGGGTTGTGTAGAAGAATTTGCAACACCCAAACCATTGAACTGATGGATGGAAAACCGGTTTGGGGTAAGGCATGTGTTCAGTGCCTGGCCTGCATTAATTACTGTCCCGTAAAGGCTATTGATTACGGTCGGGGAACGAGGAAAAAGGGCCGTTATAAAAATCCCCGGATTTCCCCTATGGAGCTGGAAATAAG
>SLKF01000032.1 GCA_007134725.1 Clostridiales bacterium
CCTTTATCCATCCCTAAGTCCATCAGACCCCGGACAATGGGCATGGCAGAAATACTGCTGGCATAGGCCGGGACGCCGATCAGTGCTGCCAGCAATGGGCCATAGGGGTTACTGCTTCCAAGAGCTCGTCCCACCCAATCCATAGGGACGTATTTAATCATTAGCGCCTCTAACACAAAAGCGATTAGAATAAACTTCCCGACAAATATTCCCAGATTTTTAAAATTTATCAGAAATCGAAACAGTCTAACTATAGCGATTTGCGGTTTGCTTAAATCCTTTTCCAGATTAATTGATAAGGGTTTGGGGGTTTTAAAGTTCTTTAATACCTGATTACCCAACAGCCCTTTATTTGTAAAATATAAAGTGGTATAGCCTGCGGTCAAACCGATACCCAAGGCCGCCACGACTCTTGCCACAGCCATTTCTTTTCCCAGTAATCCATAGGTCAGTACGAATGACTCCGGGTCCATCAGCGGTGAGGTAATCCAAAAAGCCATAATCGGCGCTAAAGGAACCCCGGATGCTAAAAGAGCGGCAACCGCGGGAATTACGCCACAGGAACAAAGAGGACTAAAGGTACCGGTACCGGATGCGATGGGGATGGATGCTTTTTTGTTCGCTTCAAAGGCTTTTCTGAGATACATATCCAAGTGAAAGGTTTTAATTAATGACGCGATGGAGATCCCTAGGATAAAGAACAATCCGATACTGCTAATGGCACTCACTACAAATTCCAAGATATAAATTATGGTGTTCATCTTACGGCTCCTCTCTTTTTAGTAAACCTAAGGCTAGGGCTCATAATTTTTTCACAGAAAAGATTCCCTAAAAATAAACTTGTATCATGCAAGTATTAGGTGTATTTTTACATCAGCAATCCTTCTCATCTTTATTATCACAGCAGGTAGTAATCTCATTTACACTACAACAGCTTTTTTGTGGGGTTTCCGGAACACAGCAATCAACCCTCTCCCCTTTTGCCAGTCGGTAAAGCTCTATTATTGAACGTTTTTTATACATAGTAATTCCTCCTTATCAACAGCAGTTAGGATTAGTCTTTTCAAAGGCATTAATAAGTAATTCTACGGATTTTAGTACCTCCTCTACCTGGCCCTTCGGTAAATTATTTACGATTTTTCTGTAGTAGTTGATGATGGATTCATCCAAATTTTCGGCTGCCTTCATTCCTTCTTCAGTTAAATTAGCGATAACCATTCTCCTGTCACTTTCATCTCGTACACGCTCGATATATCCGTCTCTGACCAGATTATTGATAATTCTCGTCATTGTGCTGGTGTTTAAATTCATTTTGTCGCTGAGTTCATTCATCGTAAGGTTATTGGACTTTTTTAATTCCAGCAGCACATAACACTGGGAAGTGGTGAATCCAAAAGGCTTTACCTGATCCCGTTCAAATATTTGCATTACCCGGACCAGCTTTTGTACCATGGTTCCCACATCTTCCATGCAGCATTCCATAGCATCCTTTCCTTCCAGCTCACCACAGGATTTCCCAGACATTGCCTCCCCGTTTTTCATACTGCGATCCTCGCTAGATTTTTCTACTAATATCTTCTCTTTGATGTTCTCCATCTTCATACCCCCTTATTTTAATTCTTACTAACTCTTTCATATTTTTAATTGTACTATGCAAGTATTGTATGGTCAATCTATTTTTGAAAAAAATTAAGAAACCCAGAAAGATTTCTTAATTCCAATATTCATGGATTTTTAAGCACAGTCACAATTTCTACTTGCAACAAAGTAAGTTAATTCTCTGCATTTATCATAGTTTCCATTTCATCTACTAATCCATCCATATGCTTTGAAGGGTAATCGTGGATTTTACTTCGTATTCTTCTTGGAAACAATATTTTAATATCTTCCGGGTAATAACTTCCGTCCCGAGGAAAGGTGTGACTCTTGATTTCTAATGACTCTCCATTTTGATCTACATACAGAACCATGGGTACGGACATCCCTGTACCTGATTCCAACCCGGTATCGCTTTCGTAGTACTCCTGAATAAAGGCCCAGATATAAATTTCCCCTGTCTCTTGATTGCTCTGGAGTACCTCATATACACTAAACACTTCCCCGCCAAAATTTGGATCCATTACCTGTTCATTAAGATACCGGTTGATGACTTGTTGATCCCCATTGGTAATCGAAAAACTATTTCCGGATATCAGATTTTGATACCCCAGGATCAGCACTAGTACCACTACCGCACCGATTATAAATCCTGATTTTTTACGTTTTTTTAGTTTACTTCGATACTCCATTAATACCCCTCCTCCGATTACAGATCTAAATCTTTTCTTTGATTACTTGACCTGCAAAATGCAAACCACTTCTCCATCGTCTATTTCTCCGGTTTTTTCGAAGCCTAAACTTTCATATAACTTTCCTGCCGTGTCATTCTGTTGGTCGTAACTGGTCCTTATTTTTTTGCATTTTTCGTTTTCTTTTAATCGACGGATGACTTCGATCATTGTTTCTCTTCCAAAACCTTGTTTTTGATACTTCTCATCTACCATCAACCGGTCAATCCAACCCATTTCATTTTCTTCATCAAACCAATACATTGTAAATCCCACCATGGTATCCCCATGATAGATTGCCAGGGGTATGGAGACCCCATCCGCTTTTGCTTCCGCCAAGGAATACATATTGGAGGCCACAAACTTTTCCTGCTCCTTCGATAACGTTAATCTTAGGCATTCCGTAAAATTTTCCATGGTTATTTTCCGTAAGTTTATTTTCATTTTTCTGTCCCCTTACTGCTGTTTTTTTATTATACTTCATTGATGCCCCTATCATAATACCTGGAAGTATACAAATTCCAAACCGATGTGAACTTCACTTCTAATCTACTCCATAAAAAACCTTTTTAATATATTCTTTTGCCGGAACATTTCTGACGTCTAAAGCTTCAATTGCTTTATGTTTATCATAGGCTATCTTTTTGTGTACAATGTTATAACCATTTTCATAAATTTCAAGTATACAGTAGTTGGCAAAATTCCCTACTTGACACCCCAAAGCGCTGGGATTAATATAATGGATCCCTTTTTTTTCACCATAACATTCAAACAACGGATGATGTTGATGACCGTAAAATATAATATCGTAACCGTCCATTTTGAAGAATAAATCAATATTTTTTTCATTCAGATCTATTTTAACTTCTTTAAAATCCGAGGAATCTTTTGCCTTTGGATCCGGTACATAATGCATAAAACCAATGTTCAATCCATTTAATTGTTCCTTTAACAAGACTGGAAACTCTGAAACCACTTTCGTATACTTTGTATCCAATTCTCTTTTTACCCATTTATGATGATCAATCTCCCCTTGGGTAGTGTTTGCGGGAAGTTTTAACTCTTTAGATAAATAATATTTTTCATGATTTCCCATTATCATGATTATTTTCTCCCTTAGCATTACCTCCAGGGTTTCTTTTGGAAAGGCACCGATCCCTATCGCATCCCCTACATGATAAATTCGATGGCACTTTTCTTTTTTTATATCTTCTAAAACACTTATGATTGCCGGCAAGTTGGCATGCACATCGGTCATAACTGCTATTTTGTAAATGATCATCCCCTCCAGTTCTTTAATCATTTTTTGATTTTAAAGAGCACTTTGCTAGTAGAACTTCGCCGTAATTCTCAGTTGAACTCCGGTATGACTTCCTAGGTATTCTACATATTATCCAACACTTTCTTGGGTACTTCTTCGAACAATGGACTGACCGATTCACGTCGATCGATTCTTGCGATGGTTTCTGCAAACAAGGGTGCTACGGAAATGATCTTTATTTTTGATGACGACTTAATATGGGGATTGTTCACAGAATCCGTGGTTATCAATAATTCGATTGGGCTCTCTTCCAGTTTTTTAACACCGACTTCATTTAATAAGGTATGAGAAAGGCAGGCAAATATCCTTTTTACACCCCTGGTTTTCAGATTATGGGCCAATTCGATTAAGGTCCCTCCGGATATACTAAAATCATCTACGATTATTGCGTTTTTCCCCTCTACATCCCCGATAACATCGATAATCCTTGCTTTTTCTTCGTGATTAACGCGTTCTTTATCAGCTATGGCCACCGGTAATTTTAAATACTTGCCATATTTTCTTGCCTCTTTAGCGAAACCCGAATCTGGAGATACGATTACCTGATTTTCAATATTCAATGTTTTGAGGTATTCACCGATTATC
>SLKF01000017.1 GCA_007134725.1 Clostridiales bacterium
ACAATTCTAAATAAAAGGAGCGATCAAGGTATGATTTTCATTAAAAATGCAAAAGTGTTCACCATGGAAGGCAAAGTTTTTGAAAAAGCAGACGTATTGGTAAAGGACGGAAAAGTGCAGGAGCTAGGAGAGAACCTGACTGCACCAGAAGGGGCAAACGTGATTAACGGCGAAGGTAAAATTTTAATGCCCGGGATGATCGACGCCCATTCCCATCTGGGACTTTTTGAAGACGCCATCGGATTTGAAGGAAATGATGTCAATGAAATGACGGATCCCTCAACCCCTCATCTTCGAGCCATCGACGGAATCAATCCTATGGATAAAACCTTTAAGGACGCCGTCATGGGAGGGATCACCGCAACCGCTACGGGTCCGGGAAGTGCCAATGTGATCGGTGGGCAGTTTGCGGTTATCAAAACCCATGGCAACTTTATCGATGATATGATCATGGAAGAATACAATGCCATGAAAGTAGCCTTTGGGGAAAACCCCAAGCGGGTATATGCGGAGAAGAAAACCTCTCCCATGACCAGAATGGCCACCGCCGCCGTGCTGCGGGAAAATCTTTTAAAAGCCAAAGCCTATCAGGAGAAAAAGGAAGAGGCGGGAATTGATAAAAGCAAAATGCCGGCCTTTGATATGAAAATGGAAGCCCTGCTTCCGGTGCTGGAGCGAAAAGTACCCCTGAAAGCCCATGCCCATCGAGCCGATGATATTTTAACCGCCATTCGGATTGCCAAGGAGTTCAACACCAAGATCACCCTGGAACACTGTACGGAGGGACATCTGATTACGGACATTATCAAAAAAGAAGGCCTCAGTGCGGTGGTTGGACCCAGTTTTGGCCACAACACCAAGTTTGAGCTGAAAAACAAGACCTTTGAAACACCGGGAATCATGAACCGGGCAGGAATAAAAGTGGCGATTATGACCGACCACCCCGTAATTCCCATCGAAAGTCTTCCCATGGCTGCGGCCCTGGCAGTAAAATCCGGAATGGATGCCATGGAAGCCCTAAAAGCCATTACCATTTACCCGGCGGAAATTCTGGGTATGGACAGTCAGATAGGAAGTATTAAAGTAGGAAAAGATGCGGACTTGGTACTTTGGGATAAAAACCCCTTGGATATTCAGGCAAAGGTTTCCGTAACCATTATTAACGGCGAAGTGGTTTACGAAGCGTAAGGAGTCTTTGATTTTTCAAACAATAATAATTATCGAAAAAAAGCTTGCATTAATTTCTCCATTTCGATATAATAAAAATGTAACAAAGTTGAATATTGATTTATTCTTCGGGGCAGGGTGAAATTCCCGACCGGCGGTGACAGTCCGCGAATCGATTGATCAATCGATGGAATCGGTGTAAGTCCGATACCGACAGTAAAGTCTGGATGGGAGAAGAGGAAGAGGTTTTTTAGGCTGCTTTTTGTCGCCTATTAACTGAAGTCGAACCCAAAACCGAAGAGATTTTCTCTTCGGTTTTTTTATTATCGACAGACTTCCTGCAGATCCCTCTTTAAAAAATTTAAGGAGGAATACAACAATGGAAAATACTCAAAAGCAAGGAACCTTAGGATTCAAAGCAACCCTATCTTCAACCAACAGCATGGTGAAAATGGCAATTTTATCGGTAATAGCCTATGTATTAATGATCGTGGACTTTCCAATACCGATCTTTCCCGTATTTTTAAAGATTGACTTAAGCGATGTACCGGCATTGATCGGCGGATTTGCTCTGGGTCCTGTAGCGGGAGTCATTATTCAAATGGTAAAGGCTTTTCTACATTTTATGACCAACTCCAGTACCGGCGGGGTTGGAAGTTTTGCGAACTTCCTGGTGGGATCCGCTTTTGTGTTCCCCGCAGCCTATATTTATCATATGAATAAAACCCGAAAAAATGCCATCATCGGAATTGTTGTGGGAGCCATCTCCATGGCGGTTGTGGGAGCGATCGCAAACATTTACATCTTAATTCCTTTCTATTCGAATTTTATGCCTATGGATGCCATTGTGGAAATGGGTACCGTGGTAAACTCCAGAATCGTGGATGTACCCACCTTGGTATTATACGGAGTGACACCTTTTAATCTGGTTAAAGGAGTCATCATTGGAGCCGTAACCATGCTTTTGTATAAAAATATTGCCCCCTTATTAAAGGGAAGAGTATAAGGGCAAGAGTGATATCCTGCTGGTGATGAGTTGGATCAATAGCCTTAGAGTAATTAAAAATTAAAATAGACGGCGGCTTAAGAAGTTAAATTATAATTTCTTAAGTCGTTTTGTTGCACTGGTTTTTACGTATTCAAAAGAAGCGGAGATTTATCTTGCCATTTTATGGGATTCATCGTAAAATAAAAAAAAGATTGTTAAATAATAGTTTAGCTTAGGATACCTTGAATAAGATCAGGTATCAGGTATGGAGGAGGGAGATTATGTGTGGACGTTATCACTTTGAACCCGGAGATTTTCAGGATATTCTTTCGGTCATCAAAGACGTGGAAACAAAACTGAGGGCAGGGGAAATGTTTCCCACCAATCAAGCACCGATCATCCTGGGAAAAGAAGAGGCAGATTTTTTTCACTGGGGTTTTCCGAATTTTCGAAACAAACAGCCCATCATCAATGCCCGGTCCGAGACCGTGGGAGAAAAGCCCATGTTTCAAAAGGCTTTTCACAGTCAGCGATGCATCGTTCCCACCAGCGGGTTTTATGAGTGGGATAGCAAGGACTTGGATGAGAAGGGTCGAAAAAGAAAGTACCTGTTTCAGGAGTCGAAATCGAAGCGCTTGTTTTTAGGGGGAATCTGGAGGGTTTTTGATGAAGTGCCAAGCTTCGTAATCCTCACCACTAAGGCCAATCCTTCCATCGAAATTCATCACCGAATGCCGTTGATCATCCCGGAACAATCCATTTATGACTGGGTAACCAAGGGAGATTTTGCCAGGAGCTATTTAGAACAGGAAATGCCGGAACTCATAAAAACCCCGGTTTGAGCCTCTCATGATTAAGGGCACAAGATTTTCGGATTTGAAAAAAATATAATTATTGGAGGACGAATGAATGATTTCTTATAAGCGGTATGTTGAAACCCGGGGAGAAATTCCTTTTGGGGAGGGTTTTTTTAAGAATTGGCCCAATCCACCCAGTGAGAAAACCCACCGAAAAATTTTGGAGAACAGTTACCGCAGCTTTGTGGCTGTGGATGAGGAAAAAAACGAAATCGTGGGCTTTATCAATGCCATCAGCGACGGAATTCTTTCCTGCTACATCCCTCTCTTAGAAGTGATTGAGGAATATCAAGGCAAACGCATCGGCCAGGAATTGGCAAAGCATATGCTCAACGAATTGCATCAGTTTTACATGGTGGATCTTACCTGTGATAATGAGAAACAGGCTTTTTATGAGGAGTTGGGAATGTTTAAATCCTTCGGAATGGTGCAGCGGAATTTTCACAATCAAAACGGAATTGACGGGGAAGAATAAAATCAAAAATGAACGGAAATAGAATCAAAAATGATCGAATAGCTAACCGAAAGTCTCGGGTCAAAAGTCTCAAGTAGACTCCTTGATCCGAGTTTTTCTTTTGTTTCTTTAAAATTTATCAAAATGTGTTAAAATGAAATATATTAATAATGTAAGGAAAGAGGAGTCGATAGAATGCATCAAGTCATTATGATAGAAGAAAAAGAAAAAACTTTTAGAGCGGAGCTGGTACTGGATCAACCGGGGTTGGAAGCCCTTGCGAAAACCTTTGGACAGCTGGCGGAGGCCGGAGATATTGTGTGCCTTACGGGAGATTTGGGAGCCGGGAAAACCACCTTTACCAAGGCTTTTGCCCTGGGGATGGAAATTGATGAGCACATTACCAGTCCCACCTTTACCATTATACAGGAATATGAGGGGAAAACTCCCCTGTATCATTTTGATGTGTACCGGATCGACGATCCCCTAGAGCTGGAAGAAATCGGCTACGAGGAGTACTTTTTCGGTCGCGGTGTCACCATAATTGAGTGGGCGGATATGATTAAGGATCTGATTCCCCGGGAATCTCTCTGGATCGAAATTCTTATGGAAAGCCCCATCACAAGAAAAGTGATCATCAAAGGTCGAAAGATTTTTCATGAAAACTGGCTAAAGGAGTTGAAAGCATGAAGATTTTTGCCTTAGATACCTCATCGAAGGTGGCAACCATCGGAATTTTAGAAGATGATAAAGT
>SLKF01000193.1 GCA_007134725.1 Clostridiales bacterium
CGTCGGAAGGAAGAAATTCCATGGCCGAAAAAGGAAGAGGATTTCTCCCGATACCTGTCGGTAAATTATTCCTACCCCGTCTGGTTGGTGGAAGAGTTGCTGGAGTATTATTCAAAAGAGTTTACGGAGGGTTTTTTAAAGGCTTCAGCAAAAAATCCACCCTTGTACTTTCGGCTAAATACCCTGAAGGCCCAAAAAGAACAAGTAATGGACATTATGAAGAATCAAGGGCTGGAGGTTGAGACAACGGATCTTGTTTTTGAGGCGATCAAGGTAAAGGGACTGAAAAACATTTCCGATTTTCAACCCTTGAAAGAGGGCTGGGTCCATATACAGGACCTTAGCTCCATGCTAGCGGCAAAATTTTTAGATCCCAAGCCCGGGGAGCTGATAATGGATATCTGCAGTGCTCCCGGTGGAAAAACCACCCATATGGCCCAACTGATGAAAAATCAGGGGAAGATTATTGCCCGGGACATTTTTCCTCATAAACTCCGTTTGATTGAAGACCATAGCCGGCGCTTGGGGATCAAGATCATTGAAACTCAGGAATTCAGCGGAGAAAGTCTGGACCCCGAATCCCTGGGCAAGGCGGACCGGGTACTGGTGGATGCTCCCTGCAGTGGTCTCGGAGTCATTCGTCGAAAACCGGAGATTAAGTACCGGATGCAAAAAGAAAGCCTTATAGGACTGCAAAAACTGCAACTTGCAATTCTGGAAAACGCCGCTCACTATGTAAAGACCGGAGGGGTGTTACTGTATAGTACCTGCACGATTCATCCTTTGGAAAATCACGGAATAACCGAGACTTTTTTAAAGAAGCATCCGGAGTTTATTTCCGTGGATCTACAAGAAGAAAGCCATAGCGGTTTGCAAAACTTTCCGGACCTATTTACCGAGTCCGGAGAACTTGCCAGTTTTCCACAGGAACATGAAATGGACGGTTTTTATATGCGCAAGTTTCAAAAGAAATAGATAAAGGTCGGGTTTTATAGTAAAATGTTATGATAAATAGAAGGGAGGACTTTCATTGTCCGAAGCAAAATTAGATTTACTAAGTTTAACGGAAGAAGAATTGAAAAAATGGATGAAAGAAAGCGGTCACCAGAATTTCAGAGGAACTCAGATTTTTGAATGGGTGCAAAAAGGGAATAAAAATATTGAGGAGATGTCCAATCTCTCCAAGGATTTACGGGAATTTTTATTGAATAACGGAAAGGTAACGGATTTAACAGTTGATAAAACCGTGCATTCGAAATTAGACGAGACGGTTAAATTCCTGTTTCAATTGGAAGACAAGCATAAAATTGAGTCCGTACTGATGAAATATAAACACGGGTATACTCTTTGCCTTTCCACTCAGGTAGGGTGCGCCATGGGATGCAGTTTCTGTGCATCTGCAAAGGGAGGCCTGCAACGGAACCTCAGCGCGGGAGAAATTATCGATCAGGTTCATCAGGTTCAAAGAATTAAAGGGATAAGGGTTTCCAACGTGGTGTTAATGGGGATCGGAGAACCCCTGGATAATTTCCAGGAAGTCAAAAAGTTTTTATGGAATGTGAATCATCCCAAAGGGCTTAATATCAGTAATCGGAACATTACCCTATCCACCTGCGGCTTAGTACCGGAGATTCATAAGCTAAAGGATTTGAACTTGCCGATAAATCTGGCCATATCTTTACATGCCCCGGAGGACGCCATGCGCGAGGCCATTATGCCCATCGCCAGGAGGTATTCCATTGACCAGGTACTTTCCGCATGCAAAGATTATATAAAGAAGACGAATCGCAGGGTTACGTTTGAGTATGCCATAGTAAAAGATTTCAATGATCAGCGGGAGCATGCAAAAAAATTAGCGAAAATTCTCAAAGGTATGTTATGTCATGTAAATATTATACCGGTCAATCCCATTGATCAGGAAGACTTTGAAAAGCCCTTTGATAAAACGGTAAAAGCTTTTGAAGCCGTGCTAAAGGAAAATCGAATTCCCGTTACCATACGAAGAGAACTTGGTCAGGATATTGATGCGGCCTGCGGGCAACTGAGAAATCGGAACTAACCATTTTTTATAGCAAGGGGAGGTTATGGAATGAAAGCAAAGGCCATAAGCAGTGTCGGAAAAGTCCGCAAGATCAATGAGGACTTTTTCGGGATATATGAGAAAGAGCATCCTATCTACATGGTTGCCGACGGTATGGGGGGACATAAAGCAGGGGCGGTGGCCAGCAAAGATACGGTCAGCTATGTCTCCCAACACCTGCAAAAGCATTTAGCCCCAGAGTCAACGGCCAAAGAAGTAGAGGCGGTCCTTTATCAAAGTGTCATCGAAGCTAACCGAGAGATTTTTGCCAAATCTCAAAAGCTGGAGGAATGCAGTGGAATGGGTACCACACTGACTGTGGCGGTTCCCGTTCAAAGAGAAGAAAAAATATGCTTTGCTCATATTGGAGATTCCAGAGCCTACGTGGTGGAAAAAAATCGTTTTTATCAGGTTACAAAAGATCATTCTCTTGTTCAGGAACTAATAAAAAACGGAGATATCACCGAAGAAGAAGCCAAAAAACATCCCAAACGGAATGTGATTACCCGGGCCCTGGGTACGGAGGATGAAGTTTTACCCGACGTATTCTCTGTGGACTTTACTTTCGAGACCGACCATTATCTTCTTTTATGTACCGATGGTCTTACCAATGCCGTGGAAATAGAAGAAATTCAAAAAATCATTCAGGAAACCGAAGATATAGAAGCTGCTTGTAACGCGTTAATAGACAAGGCCAATGAACGGGGAGGAAAAGATAATATTACCGTTCTGATTTTACAGGGATCTTAGAGGGGAGGTTAAAATCCAATGATCGGCAAAATTTTAGGCAATCGTTATGAAGTACTAGAAAAAATCGGGGGAGGCGGAATGGCCCTGGTATACAAAGGAAAATGCCAGTTGCTGAACCGTTTTGTAGGAATCAAAGTCCTTAGACCGGAGTTTATTGAAGATAAGGATTTGGTCAATAAATTCAAAAAAGAATCTCAATCAGCCGCAAGTCTTTCCCATCCTAATATTGTAAATGTTTACGATGTGGGGCAGTACCAAGACACTTACTACATTGTCATGGAACTTGTGGAAGGAATTACTTTAAAGGAGTATATTCAGGAAAAAGGGAAACTTTCGGAAAAAGAGGCCCTGCAAATTGGAAAACAAGTGGCCAAAGCATTAAAGCACGCCCATAGCAACAGCATCATTCACCGGGACATCAAACCCCATAACATATTAATTCAAAGAGATGAAGACGAGCGAGTTACAGCGAAGGTGACGGACTTTGGCATCGCCCTTGCCACGACTTCCTCCACCTTAACCCATACCGGAAGTATTGTAGGTTCCGTGCATTATCTTTCTCCGGAGCAGGGACGTGGAGGCTATGTGGATGAAAAATCCGATCTTTATTCTTTCGGGATCACCTTGTATGAAATGGTGACAGGAAGGGTTCCTTTTGACGCAAAAACTCCTATTGCCATCGCCTTAAAACATAGTCAGCAAAAACCAGAAAAACCTTCTACTTACAATCCGGATATTTCTCCGGGCTTCGAAGCACTGATTTTGAAGTTGTTGGAAAAGGAACAATCCATGCGGTATCAGAATGCGGAACTGGTGATTCAGGATTTTAACAGTCTTCAGGAAGAAACCAAGGATCCTCAAGTTTTACTGGCATCGGTAAATGCTCAGGATTCTCCAACCCAAGTTCTTGGGAAAGAGGGAGAGAAAGGTTATTCCACAAAGGTAAAAAGAAGTCAGCGGGGATCTGCAAAAAAGGAAAAAAAGGAAGAGAATAATAAAAAAACGAAGATCGCAATAGTAGTTATTCTGGCATTGATCGGAATTTTAGCCATTACCCTGGGAGCCTTGTACGTTCAGGGAATGTTTGGCGGGAATGATGAAGTGGAAATGCCGGAACTTGTGGGCATGGAGCAGGAAGAAGCCATAGAAGTGCTCGAAGAGCACAATTTGGAGGTTGAAATCCAAGAAATCCATGATTCAGAAGTACCGGAGAACATCGTGATCAGTCAAAGTCCTTCCCCGGGAATGTCCGTTAAAGAAGGAAGTACCGTAGACCTTCGAATCAGTATCGGTCCCGATGTGGTATTGGTTCCGAATCTTATTCATGAAAGACAGGTGGATGCGGCGCTGATTCTGGAAGAGGCAG
>SLKF01000267.1 GCA_007134725.1 Clostridiales bacterium
ATTTTTCTATTATGGTTGTTGCTGTGGTGGAGAAGCGCTTAAAAAGAAACCCTGCTTCAGAAAGGATGATGGGTACTATGGAATATACGGGGGAAAGAGTTATACCGGAATTTATGAAAGCCGATAACGGGATGCTATTAGAACACATGGAGCGATACAATTTTGCGAAGGATTATGTTTTTGGACGGTTGTTGGATCTTGCCTGTGGGGTTGGCTATGGAGCCGACATTCTATTAGACGAGCTATATGACAAAAAAATCGAGTCTTATCTTGGAATTGATCTTAGTAAAGAGGCCATTGCCTATGCTCGAGAAATGTATGGGTTTCAAAAAACGCAATTTGAACAAGGAGATGCATTGGACCGAAGCCTTGAGGATCGGTACGGAGAATTCGATACCATTCTGTCTTTCGAGACCATCGAGCATATCGAAGAAGATGAGGAATATGTACAGAATCTTACGCGGTTGTTGCATAATAAGGGAACCTTAATTATTTCCACTCCCTTTGGTAAAGGCCGGGATGTTCCCTGTGCTTCCCCTTATCATATTCGTCAGTACCTGGAAGAAGAATTTGTGGATTTACTGGAAAACTGGGGATTTGAAGTAGAGCTTTTTTATCAAAGAGGTCAAAAAATCGAGAAGGCAAAACCGGGAGAGAAGTATTTTCTAATGGTGGCCCTGTGCAGATTCAAAAACTAAAAAAGAGTAAAAAAATCAAAAATCGAAAACAAGAGCATGGTCTAAAGCCGGCTCTTGTTTTTTGAAGAAGGATGGAAATCCTTTAGGATCATTGATTAAACTTACAGCTGGAGATGCTGGGATTTTTTTCGATCTCAACCATTTTTTTAGCGAAATCCCGGAAAAACGTAAGATCTTCCAAGGGGGCATCCAAAAAGTTATTGAAAGCAAAAAGCAATGTATTGATATTGTTTCTGTTTAGGGAATAAACGGTTCGCTGTCCCTGCTTTTCCATTTCAACAATCTCTGCCTGTCTCAATATTTTCAAGTGTTGAGAAATTCTCGGCTGGCTCATATCTAATATGCTTTCTAATTCGCACACATACATGCTTTTAACGGAAAGCAGCTTCACAATTTTTATACGGGAAAGCTCTCCTAGAGCTTTAAACATAATATCGTACTCCATGGTTTTATCCTCCTTTAAAACTATTCTATTTTCTATTATATCAAAAAACTCAACGGAAACCTATAAGAAGGAACTAATATAATGAATAAATGAATTCTTTCGGGGTATTACCTAATTCTAGGGAAAAAAGAGTAAGGCTCTTCCTTTGGTTGACAAAGCAGACGGGAAAAAGTACAATAAGTGAATAGTAAATGCAAATAATATGCAATACCAGTTCCGCTTTAAAATTGTTTGTAGTTATAGATTTTTTTATCAAATGGATCATCATCGAAATTAGGAGAGGTTAGCATGCATTTAGCAGAAATAGATCGTATTTCAAATAATACTTACAGTTACTTCCATAGCGCACGGGTGGCAAGCAAGTTGGTTTTTACAATTCTAATGGTAACGGCCTTTATCATGAGTGATAGCCTAGTTAAGGGATTAGGCCTTTTAGGAGTGATTTTACTCTCTTTTTGGGTCAGCAAAATACCCCTAGGGATTGTTGTGCAGTTAGCTTTATATCCTGCATTTTTCAGTTCCATTTTTGCAGTAATGGAGATGGGAAATTCTATTGTCGGAGGTTTTATAATCATTATACGAGCCGTTGGTGCGGGCATGACCATGGCATTGTTAATAACCACAACCCCTTATACAGACCTGTTTTCTTTTCTTTCCCTTTGGATGCCCACTTTGCTGGTGGATGTTTTTATGTTCACTTATCGAGGGATTTTTATTCTTATTGAAAAGACTACAAATTTGATGAAAAGTATGCGACTTAGAGGCGGTTATCATTCTTTTAATATTTTAAAGAATGCTAGAAATATCGTTGGAACCATCGGAGTGATGATTATCACTTCTTTTGATATGAGTGAACGGATGTACAAAATATATTCTTTAAGAGGATACCATGGTGGCATTAAATCAGATGTTGAGTTATGGCCATTTAGAATAGAAGATGTTCTCATAATGCTGGTAGCCATAGGGGCAGTGATAGGAGTGAATATAAGATGAGTGAATATAATATGAATAAAGTTGTTCATGTGAATTGTTTGAAACATGTTTATCCGGATCATACAGAAGTGGATCTTTGTGGACTGGACTTTGTAGTAAACAAGGGAGAAAAAGTGGTAATATTGGCCTCTAACGGTGCGGGGAAAACCACCTTGTTAAACCATATTCTCGGATTTCTCACCCCTTTGGAAGGGACCGTAGAAGTGTTAGGCATGTCCCCGAAGAAAGACTTCGGGAAACTACGAAAAAAACTGGGGGTAGTGTTTCAAAATGTGGATGAGCAGATTATCGGACCTAGGGTATACGATGATATTGGTTTTACGCCCAGAAATGATGGTTTTGATAAAGAAGAAGTAGACCGTATGGTAAAAAAAGTGGCGAAAGATTTTGGCATTGATACCTTGTTACGAAAAATTCCCCACTATCTAAGCGGAGGGCAAAAGAAAAAAGTAGCCTTAGCCGGAGCCATGGTAATGAATCCGGAAATATTAATTATGGATGAACCTTTCGAATCCTTGGATCCGAAATCAAAGACGGAAATGGTAAAACATCTTAATCACATTAATGAAAAACACAATACTACCATGATTATAACAACCCATGACATTAATCTGGTTCCGGAGATAGCCGATGTTATTTATGTAATAGACCAGGGTCATGTAGTAGCTAAGGGGGACTATAAAGAAGTATTTAATAATTATGAAGCGATCGTTAAAGCGGACTTGGAAGTCCCGATACTGATCGAACTATTTTTAAAGCTAAAAGCCCAAGGCTATGATTTGGAGTCTCCCAAAAATCTTTTGGATGCGGAAAAACAACTGAGTAGGATTTTACAAGGGTTTAAAGAAAAAAGCGGAGACTAATGGAAAAAAACAAAGACTAATGGGAAAAAACAAAAACAAAAAAAGCACCCCTCAAAATTTTACTTTGAGAGGGTGCTTTTTTTCGCTACGGTTATTTGGGCTGAAATTTATTCCAGTGGATAACATCCTCTAGAGCCCGTTTATCAGCAGGAGGGTTATCATTGCTATAACCCAAAGAAACTACGGAAATCAGCTCGAAACCTTCCGGAACTTCAAATTCTTTTTTTAAATCGCTTTGCAACGTATACAGATCGGGAATGGGTGAGCAGGGAATCCCTTCGCACATGGGGATATCATCATTTTCATAATAAGGACCTTGGTAGCCCGCAATCCAACAGGATTTTATACCGTGAAAACGTGCGGATACTAAAATATTTTGCGTAGCAGCGGAGCCGTCTTCCAGAAAATACTCCGTATTTTTATGGCAAAAGACCATAATACCTGCAGCCGCATTCTTAATAAATTCTCCTTGAGGAATGATTTCGGAGATTTTCTTTAGTAGTTTTTGATCTGTGACGACGATGAATTCCCAGGGTTGAATATTTCTTGCCGTGGGTGCCATCCTGGCACAATCAACAATACTCTTTAACACATCCTCTGCAATCGGTTTTTCCAAGTAATTCCGGATACTTCGAATATCTTTGATGGTTTCCAGACATTTTTCCAAACTTTTTTCGTTGTTTTGTTCGCTCATGAAATCTCCTCCTATTTATAATGATTTATGGATCGCTTGCTGGTAATAGTATCCCTATATGAAAACCTTAGACCTTAAGCAACTTATCCAGGTCGCCCTTGGAATCTAAGGCCATCAGTTCATCACAACCACCGATAAACTCATCATTGATAAAAATCTGGGGTACGGTATCGCAGTTTGTTTCATGGGAAAGGCTCGTCAAACGCTCTTCATCTTCCGTGATATCGATAATTTCAAAATCAATATTTTTATTCTTGAGCAGTTCAATAGCTCTTTCGCAAAAAGGACAATAACTTTTGGAAAATATTTTTATTATTTTCATTGAATCCTCCTCCTTAATTTCTATTGTATCGTATATGATTTGATAATCTATTCTTACCCAACTTATATGAGGTTAAAATCATTTAATTGAAAAAGTAATGAGAAATTATAAAAAAAGAGTGAAAATATTTATCAATAAATAAATATTATTGTTTAAAAATATTTTCCCGTGGTATATA
>SLKF01000122.1 GCA_007134725.1 Clostridiales bacterium
ATTAGCAAAGACCAGAAGAGTCAATAAAATTTTACAACAGTCCGGAGAACACGCAGTATCATTCAATGAATTAAGTAGAATTTTAAGTGAGGTATTAGATGCCAACGTATACGTGGCAAGTTCAAAAGGAAAGGTACTCGGCGTAAGCTTAACGGATTCTTCCGACTGTCCGATTATCACCGATGAAAAAAGCGGAGAAAAAAGATTTCCTGAAGAATACAATGCACAGCTTCTTAGAATTCAGGAAACCAAGCATAACATCACCAAGGATGAATTGCTGGAAATCTTCAAATACGACGTACAAAGCTATAATAAGCTGGTAACCATCGTACCGATTAACGGTAGTGGTCAACGCATTGGTACCCTGGTACTTGCAAAAACCGAAAATGAGTTTGAAGATGAAGATTTGGTAATGGCGGAGTACAGTGCCACCGTAGTAGGTCTTGAAATTCTTCGGGCCAAGACCGAGCAAATTGAAGATGAAGCTCGGAAAAAAGCCGTCGTACAAATGGCTGTGGGAACCCTTTCCTATTCCGAACTGGAAGCGGTAGAGCACATCTTTAAGGAACTAGACGGAAGAGAAGGACTATTAGTAGCAAGTAAAATTGCAGATCGTGTAGGAATTACCCGTTCCGTAATCGTCAATGCCCTTCGAAAGTTCGAAAGTGCCGGAGTGATCGAATCCCGTTCTCTAGGAATGAAAGGTACCCATATTAAAATTTTAAATGACTATTTACTGGACGAACTTCGAAGCATCCGAAACAAGTAAGGTTTTTCTCTAAAATAGAAAACAGGTTGGTAAAAACACAAAACGGTAGGGGTCAATACTGTTTTGTGTTTTTTAATTAAGTAGACCCCCCCATGGAGATAGAAGTGGATTTCGAAGAAATTTATTGCTTAAATTCGAGAAATATGATAGTATATCTGAGTGATAAAAAACACACACTTTAGGATTTTCCAAGGAGTGCTTAAATGAACTTTTAAGTCCTGGGAAAAGATGAATAAAGTGGAGGAAAAACTAAGGAGGTGCAGATATGTCTGTAATATCAATGAAACAATTATTGGAAGCCGGTGTGCATTTTGGACACCAGACACGAAGATGGAATCCGAAAATGGCGGAGTACATTTTCACTGAAAGAAACGGAATCTACATTATTGACCTGCAAAAAACCGTGAAATTGGTGGAAGAGGCTTATAATGTAATTCGAGACTTATCGGCTGACGGAAAGAAAATTCTTTTTGTCGGAACCAAAAAGCAGGCTCAGGAAGCCATCGCAAAGGAAGCCGAGCGATGCGGAATGTTTTATGTGAACCAACGATGGTTAGGTGGAATGATGACCAACTACAAAACCATCAAAAAGCGAATTGACCGACTTTTCGAGTTGGAAAAAATGAGCGAAGACGGAACCTTTGATGTACTACCGAAAAAAGAGGTTACCCAACTGCGAAATGAAATGGAACGACTGGAAAAATTCCTAGGTGGAATTAAAGGCATCAACGGGGTACCCGATGCAATCTTTGTAATCGACCCTCGAAAAGAACGAAACGCCATTAAAGAAGCCCATAAACTTGGAATTCCTGTAATCGGTGTGGTGGATACCAATTGTGACCCGGATGATATTGATTATGTTATTCCAGGAAACGACGATGCAATCCGTGCTGTAAAACTTCTTACCGCTACAATGGCAAACGCCGTCTTGGAAGGTAAGCAGGGAGAACAAATGGAAGAGTAATTCAAAATAAATAGCTTCAAACTCTAAAGGTAAGGGTATAAGGGAACTTCCCTTATTTCCTTACCTTCAATACTATAAGGAGGTTTTTTATAATGAGTATCAGTGCTAAATTGGTAAAAGAACTGCGGGAAAAAACCGCTGCAGGAATGATGGATTGTAAAAAAGCATTAACGGAAACCAATGGAAATATGGATAAAGCGATGGAGTACTTAAGAGAAAAAGGTCTTTCAAAGGCTGCAAAAAAATCCGGACGATTGGCTTCCGAAGGCTTAGTAGAAGCCTATATTCACGGAGGAAGAATCGGCGTACTGGTAGAAGTAAACTCCGAGACCGACTTTGTTGCAAAAAATGAGGAATTCAAAACCTTTGTAAAAGACGTTGCCATGCATATTGCGGCGGAAAATCCCCTGTATGTGAAAAAAGAAGAAGTACCGGAGGAAGTAATCCAAAAGGAAAAAGACTTCTTAACCAAGCAGGCCTTAGCCGAAGGTAAGCCGGAAAAGATCGTGGAAAAAATGGTTGAGGGAAGAATCAGCAAGTACTACAGCGAAATTTGTCTGTTAGAGCAATCCTTTGTTAAGGATCCGGACAAAACCGTTGGAGAACTGTTGAATGAAAAGATTGCAAGAATCGGAGAGAACCTTAGTATTCGAAGATTTTCCCGATTTGAAGTAGGAGAAGGATTGGAAAAGAAACAGGAAAACTTCGCTGAAGAAGTGGCCAATCAACTGAAAAAATAATCGATCATTTGTAAATTCGAGGGAACACGGAAGTGTTCTCTTGATTTATATTTGAGACTAAGTTATAATTTTTTTTGAAATAATATCGAAAATTATCAAAAATTAACAGGAATTTAACCGGGTTTTATCGAAATAAATAGAATGGGGGAATTTGATGAGCAAACCAATTTACAAACGGGTGTTATTAAAGTTAAGCGGTGAGGCATTAGCGGGTGAAAAGGGCTTTGGTATTGACACCGATACTTTGGTTAGAATCGCTAAGGAAATCAAAGAAGTCAACGACATGGGTGTGGAAATCGCCCTGGTTGTAGGAGCGGGAAACTTTTGGCGAGGTAGAAGCGGTAAAGGAATGGACCGGGCTACGGCGGATTACATGGGCATGACCGCCACGGTAATTAATGCTTTAGCACTGCAGGATGCCCTGGAGAATCTAGGTGCCATCTGTAGAGTACAGACCGCCATTGAAATGCGACAAATTGCAGAACCCTATATTCGGCGAAGAGCCATCCGACATTTGGAGAAAAAACGGATTGTGATTTTTGCCGCCGGTACGGGAAATCCCTACTTCACCACAGACACCACTGCCGCCCTGAGAGCTGCAGAGATTGAAGCGGAAGTCATCCTATTGGCGAAAAACGTGGACGCAGTATACGATAAGGATCCTAATTTAGAGCCCGATGCCGTGAAATTTGACACTTTAAGTTACTTAGAAATTTTAAATCGCGAGTTAAAAGTGATGGATACCACAGCCATATCCCTATGCATGGACAACAGCATTCCCATCAAGGTATTTGGCCTGGAAAAACCCAACAGTATAAAAAGGGTCATTCTAGGAGAAAAAATAGGAACTTACATCTTTTAAGGGAGGAATGAAAAATGGAAATGAAAGTTCACAAGGAAATGAAACAAAGAATGGAAAAGACTGTAAGTGTACTTAAAGAGGACCTGAACACCGTGCGGGCGGGACGGGCAAACCCAGCCATGCTGGACAAAGTGAAAGTGGAGTACTATGGAGCCATTACCCCTTTAAATCAACTGGCTTCCATAACCGCACCGGAACCTCGACTGATTAATGTTCAACCCTATGACGCCACATCCCTGCAGGGAATTGAGAAAGCCATCATCACCTCGGATTTAGGACTGAACCCCAGTAATGACGGAAAAGTGATCCGGATCAATATCCCTCAACTAACGGAAGAACGACGGAAGGATTTAGTGAAACTGGTTAAGAAAATGGCGGAAGAAGCCAAGGTTGCCATTCGAAATGAGCGAAGAAATGCCAATGATGAACTGAAGAAAATGGAAAAGAACAGTGATATCACAGAGGATGATTTAAAAGACGGCCTGGATACGGTTCAGGAAATCACCAATGAGTACATTGAAAAGATTGACGAGTTGATCAAAAATAAAGAAGCGGAAATTTTAGAGGTATAATCATTAAATAGAAGGTTAAGGAAATAATCATTAAACCCCCTAACGGGGGTTTAAAAATAGTAAGGTGGGAAAACATGAAAGAGATACCTAAGCACATTGCCATCATCATGGATGGAAACGGACGTTGGGCAGAACAACGAAATAAAATGCGGGCAGCCGGCCATCGCCAGGGAGTGGAATCCCTACGGGTGGTCTTGGAAAAAGCCGATGAACTGGGCATAAATCATCTAACGGTGTATGCTTTTTCTACGGAGAACTGGGCCCGACCTAAAGCTGAAATCAAAGCACTGATGTTGCTTTTATTGGAATATATTAAGAAGGAATCCAAAGCACTCCATAAAAAAAATGTACGGATCACCACCATCGGAGATTTGACATCCTTTGATGATAAAATTCAAAAAGAAATAAGCAAAGCCAAGGAGCTTACGGAGGATAACACGGGACTGAACTTTAATATTGCCTTGAATTACGGGGGCAGAGATGAAATTCGCCGAGCCGTGGAAAAAATTGTAGAACAGGAGCGTGGGGGTAACCGGGAAGGTCTGACCGTTACGGAGAAAGAGATCGAAAGGCATCTGGATACCCGGGATTTACCGGACCCGGATCTTTTGATACGAACCAGTGGAGAAATGCGACTGAGCAATTATCTACTGTGGCAATTGGCCTATACGGAGCTGGTATTTACGGAAACCCTATGGCCGGACTTTACCGGCGAGGACTTGGAAAAAGCCATTGAAGAATATCAAAACCGGGATCGTCGATTCGGTAAACTATAACTTTGGGGGAAAAATATGATTACTCGAATAATTAGTGCTGTTGTGGGAATACCCATACTGATTGGGATTTTAATATGGGGAGGAACCCCTTTAATGGTGGCCCTGGGTCTGGTGATGATCTTAGGCCTGCGGGAGTTTTACCAAGCCCTTTTTAAAAAAGGCTTTTATCCTGTGGAAAAAATCGGTTATGCCTTTACGGTTTTTCTGGTATTTAGCCTGTATAGAGGAGAGGACTGGGCAACCCTTGGAATTTACGGGGCTTTTGTCTTGACCACCCTGGTTCTTTTACTGCGGGAAAAACGGTCGGTAGAGGACGGGATCCTAACCCTGTACGGCATTTTATATATTCCCATATTGATGAGCTATATTATCCGGGTGGATCTATTGGAAAGCCCGCCCTACGTTATTTGGGTGATCTTTATTATCGCCTTTGCCACGGATACCTTTGCCTACTTTAGCGGGATGCTGCTGGGAAAACATAAACTCTGTCCCAGGGTAAGTCCGAAAAAAACCATTGAGGGCTCCATCGGAGGCCTGACGGGAACCGTTATTGCCTGCGGCGTATTTGCCTATTTTCTTGTTCCGGAATCCCTTATATCCTTCATGATTCTAGGAGCCATCGGCTCAGTGGTTGCCCAAATGGGAGACCTTAGCGCATCCATGATCAAGCGCTGGACCGGTATTAAGGATTTTGGAAAAATTATGCCCGGCCACGGAGGGGTATTGGACCGATTTGACAGCATTATTTACACGGCCCCCCTGGTTTATTATTACATAAGCCTGTTTGTAGCCTAGGAAAAGTTTAACTTTGCAATGGTATGGTGTAGAATAGAGTATAGACGATAAATAATGTATTATACAATAAAAGTTATGGAGAAGACCGGAAAATGAGAGGATGGAGAAAATGAAAAACCTTGGTATTTTAGGGTCCACAGGATCCATCGGAGAACAAACCTTAGAAGTGGTACGGAAAAACCCCGATAGCTACAGGGTATCCGCCCTGGCGGTAATGGGAAATATCCACGCCTTAAAAAAACAAATACTGGAGTTTCGACCGAATATGGTTGCGGTATTTGATCCGAATAAAGCAAAGATCTTAAAAGAGGAAATCATCAAATTGAAGGCCGCGGCTCCAAGAATGAAAACAAGGGAATCAACCCCGAATCAACCCCTCTTTAATGTGATGGTCTTAGAGGGCATTGAGGGCCTTATAGCCATTGCCACCGCCAAGGAAGTGGACTTACTGGTCAACTCCGTGGTAGGCAGTGTGGGATTGGTCCCCACCTTAAAAGCCATTGATGCGGGAAAAAACATCGCCCTGGCCAATAAGGAAACCTTAGTGGTGGCCGGTGCCCTGGTGATGAAAAAAGCCAAGGAAAAAGGGATTCAAATCACCCCCATCGACAGTGAACACTCCGCAATCTTTCAGTGTTTACAGGGAGAGAAAAAAGAAAGTCTGGAAAAAATCATCCTGACCGCTTCCGGAGGCCCTTTTCGAACCTGGAAAAAAGAAGACATTGCCAAAGCTACCTACCATCAGGCACTAAAACATCCCAACTGGGAGATGGGACGGAAGATTTCCATTGACTCCGCCACCATGATGAATAAAGGCTTGGAAGTCATTGAAGCCCGATGGCTATTTGATGTAGCCCCGGAGAAAATTGAAACCGTGGTACATCCCGAGAGCATTGTGCACTCCATGGTGGAATATCAGGACAGCTCGGTGATCGCGGAACTGGGCGTGCCGGATATGAAGGTGCCCATTCAATACGCCCTTTCCTATCCTGAAAGAATCAAAGGGGATTATGAGAAATTAAGCCTCAGTAAGATTAAAAATCTTTCCTTTGAAGAACCGGATACCGAGCGTTTTCCATGCCTGCAACTGGCCTATGAGGCCTTAGCTGCCGGGGGAACCATGCCGGCGGTATTGAACGGTGCCAATGAAGTGTTGGTAGAGGCCTATTTACAGGAAAAAATTACATTCTATGATATTCCCAAATATATTGAAATGGCCATGAAGGCTCATAAACCCTTTGATTACACCACCATGGAAGAAATCCTGGAAGTGGATCGCTGGGTACGTGACTATGTAAGAAAGACCCTATTGTAAGGAGGAGTAACTGTGATATTTACATTAATTTCAGCCGCCATTGTACTCGGTCTCTTGGTAATTGTCCATGAACTGGGACACTTTGCTGTGGCTAAGGCTGTAGGCATTAAAGTTCAAGAGTTTTCCGTAGGAATGGGGCCGAAGATTTTTCAAGTAAAAAAAGGGGAAACCGACTACTCCTTAAGAGGAGTACCCATCGGCGGGTACGTGAAGATGGAGGGGGAAGATGAATCCTCCGATGACGAGCGAAGTTTTAACAACAAATCCATAATCAGCCGTATTACGGTACTGGTTGCGGGTTCCTTTATGAATTTTTTATTGGCGATTATCGTCTTAAGCGGGATCTTTTTTACCATCGGCGTGGTAACCACGAATATTGCCGGGGTGGGGGAAGGCAGCCCGGCCTTTGAAGCCGGCATCGAAGCCGGGGATAAAATCATTGCCATCGATGGAGAAATGGCAAGAACCCCCAGTGCGGTACAAAACTATATCAATCTCTCTGAAGAAGAACAGGTAGTAGTTACCATCGAACGGGGAGAGGAGACCTTAGATAAAACCGTTGCAACCATGGAAGACGAAGAGCTAAGTCGTCGGGTTATCGGGGTGCAGTTTGATGTGGAGAAATCCCTAGGCGGCGCAGTTGCCGGAAGTTTTCGGGAAACCCGAACCATCATCGTAGAGGTTTTTAATTTCTTCGGACGAATCTTTACAGGAGAGGCCAATGTTTCCGAAGAAGTGGCGGGCCCCGTGGGGATCGTCAGTCTGGTAGGCGACGCCACCAGAGCCGGATTTATTAATGTGGCCTTACTCACGGCTTTTATCAGTATCAATCTTGGAATCATGAATCTTCTTCCCATTCCCGCCTTAGACGGCAGTCGGATTATGTTCCTTCTGTTAGAAGCGGTTCGGGGAAAACCCATCGATCCGGAAAAAGAGGGTATGGTTCATTTAGTAGGGTTCGGTCTATTGATTTTTCTAATGCTTCTGGTAACCTATCAGGACATCTTACGACTTTTTTAGAAATACACTAGGAAATACATTAGAAAATACATTAAGAGATACATTAAGAAATACTTGAGGAAATAGGTGAGAGCATGAGACGACAAACAAAAAAGATCAAATGCGGGCATCTTCACATCGGTGGAGATGCCCCGATTTCCATACAATCCATGACCACGACCGATACCCGGGATGTAGAGGCTACCGTAGCCCAGATTCATGCCTTGGAGGAAGTCGGTTGTGACATCGTACGGGTAGCGGTACCGGATATGGCCGCCGCAAAGGCCCTGGGAGCCATAAAAAAAGAAATTCATATCCCTTTGGTGGCGGACATTCACTTTGACTACCGATTGGCCTTAGAGGCCATTGAACAAGGGGTGGATAAACTGCGCCTAAACCCGGGAAATATCGGAGAACGCAGCCGTGTGGAACAGGTGGTAACAAAAGCCAAGGAAAAAAACATTCCCATTCGAATCGGCGTCAATGCCGGGTCCATCAGTGAGAAAATCATCGAGAAACACGGAGGCATCACAGCGGATGCCATGGTGGACAGTGCCATGGAACATATTGGAATTTTAGAGGCCATGGATTTTCGAGACATTATTGTATCCTTAAAAGCCCACGATGTGGCCCTGACGCTGGAGGCCTACGAGAAAATCAGCAAAGTGGTGGATTATCCCCTGCATCTTGGTATTACCGAAGCGGGAACGAAATGGGCAGGAACCATAAAATCCTCCGTGGGGATCGGCGCCATGCTGTTAAAAGGCCTGGGCGATACCCTTCGGGTATCCCTAACGGGAGAACCCACGGAAGAAATTGAAGTGGGAAAGGAAATACTAAAGGCCACGGGCATTCGAAAAACCGGACTGACCTTAATATCCTGTCCCACCTGTGGACGGTGCAATATCGACTTAATCAATCTGGCCAACCGGGTGGAAAAAGCATTGAAAAATATAGAAAAACCCATTGAGGTGGCCATTATGGGGTGTGCCGTCAACGGTCCCGGAGAAGCCAAAGGGGCGGATATCGGCATTGCCGGTGGAAAAGGCAGCGCCCTGCTCTTTCGAAAAGGGGAAATTATCCGTAAAATTCCCGAATCGGAAATCGAAGAACAGTTATTATCGGAGATTGAAAAGCTTTAGGGATGCAGGAGGGAAAACATGGAGATCTATACACTACAAGACTTCTTTGAAAAATTTCAGATAAGCGGGGAGGAATCCTTTAAAAATTACCGGGTAGAAAAAGTGGTGATGCATCGAAAACAGCGAAAGATGGATCTGCATTTACGAAGTGATAAAATCGGTCTGGAGGACAGCTTATTTTTGTATCTTCATGAGTTAAAGGAAAAGCTGACCTTAAAAAAGGACATAGACTTACAGTTGCAATATGACGGGGAGAAAAAAGATTTTGATAAAATCCTGGAAGATAATCATGAAAACCTGTTTTTTATTTTGAAAAGAAATCTTCCCTTTTGCAAGAATTTTTTGAAACGGGAAAATATATCCTATAAATTGAAAGACCACCATGTAAGCATTAAAATTGAAGAAGACTTAGTTGCGGATAAAGCCAGGCAGCGAAAGGTTCATAGAAAAATTGAAGCCTTTTTTCAGGAGACCTTTGATACGCAGATTACCTGTGAGATTTTAGCGCCGAATAAGGAATTTGATCTGTCCCATTACAACGAAACCCTAAAAGTGGAAGAGGACAGTTTAGCCAAGGAACTGGATGCCCAGGAACCGCCGAAAGCTTCGAAAAACAGTGGAGCATCGGCAAAAGAGGCAGCAACCTACCGAGGTCCTGCGGGCAAAGGGGGCAATGTGATTCTGGGAAAATCCATTCCCCTGAATACGGAGATTATGAAACTTTCCGACATAGAAGAACATCACGATAAGGTGACCATTGATGTGGAAGTCTTTGATTTTGAATACAAGGAACTCAGAAGCGGAAAAAAAGTCTACATCCTTCAAACCACGGACTACAGCAATTCCATTACCGTAAAGTTCTTTGAAGGAAAGAAAATGCCCGTGGCTCCGGAAGAGGTCATCAACAAAGGGGATACCTTTTGGATTCGGGGAGACATCGTCTTTGACAAGTTCTTAAAGGAAAACGTCTTAATGGCCGGGGACATCAACACGGTTAAAAAGATCGTAAAAGGAGACACGGCCAAAGAAAAACGGGTGGAGCTCCATTTGCATACCCAAATGTCCTCCATGGACGGAATGACCAATATATCCCGAATGATCAAGCGGGCCAAGGAATGGGGCCATAAAGCCATTGCCGTGACCGATCACGGGGTGCTTCAGGCTTTTCCCGAGGCCATGGGGGCCGCCGCGGAGCATGATATCAAAGTGATTTACGGATTGGAAGGCTATGTGGTCAATGACAGCGAGCCCTTAGTCCAGGGACAGATGAGTCACAGCTTTGATGATGATTTTGTGGTATTTGACTTAGAGACCACGGGACTCTCCAGCAACATTGAGGGGATTACCGAAGTGGCGGGAGTGAAAATCCGGGGTGGAGAAGTCATCGACACCTTTAGCAGTCTGGTTAATCCGGAAAAAACCATTTCCCCCAAGATTACGGAAATTACGGGAATTACCAATGATATGGTTCGGGGAGCCAGAACCATCGACCGGGTATTGCCGGAGTTTATGGATTTTGCCAAGGGCGCTTGTCTTGTTGCCCATAATGCGGATTTTGATATGGGATTTGTCCGGGCCAAAGCCAAAAAGCTGGGCCTGCCGGTGGAAAACTCTGTAGCCGATACCCTGACCCTTTCTCGAGTGCTGTTGAAAGATCTAAAACGTCATAAATTGAATCTGGTGGCGAAACACCTGGACGTGCCTTTGGAAAATCATCATCGGGCCCTGGATGACGCGGAAGCTACGGGAAAAATATTTATTAAATTGATGAATTTGATGAAGGAACAGGGGATTCATACCCTGGGAGACATCAACGACCATCTTGCAAAGAAAGTGGATTTTAAAAGGAGTCGATCCTATCATATAGTAATTCTGGCAAAGAATATGGTGGGGCTGAAAAACCTGTATCAACTGGTGTCCGCCTCCCATATGGACTATTTTTATAAAAAACCCCGAATTCCCAAGAGTCTGATCCGTCGCCATCGGGAGGGACTGATTTTGGGTACCGCCTGTGAGGCGGGAGAACTTTACCAAAGCGTGCTGAAAAATGATCCCCCGGAAAAGATGCGGGCGATTGTAAAGGAATACGATTTTTTAGAGGTGCAGCCTCTGGAAAACAACCGATTCTTAGTGGATAAAGGATTTTTACGGTCCACCGGGGATCTGGAAAATATCAATAAGCGAATCATCGCATTGGGTGAGAAGTACGAAAAACCCGTGGTTGCCACGGGAGACGTGCACTTCTTGAATAAAGAGGACGAAATTTATCGAAGAGTCCTAATGACCGGTCAGGGTTTTGACGATGCGGATAAACAACCTCCCTTGCATTTTAAAACCACGGGGGAAATGCTTTCGGAGTTTTCCTATCTTTCCAAGGAAAAGGCCAGGGAGATCGTCATTGATAACCCCGCCATGCTTGCGGACTCCGTGGAATCCATCAAACCCATACCCGACGGGACCTTTCCTCCGGAGATTGAAGGCTCCGAGGAAAATCTTCGACAGATGTGCCATAACAAGGCCATAAGAATTTACGGAGATCCAGTACCGGAGTTGGTAATCAATCGACTGAATAAGGAACTGAATTCCATTATTTCCAACGGTTATGCCGTCTTGTATGTGATTTCACAAAAGCTGGTGACCAAATCCTTGGAAGACGGTTACCTAGTTGGTTCCAGAGGATCCGTAGGCTCTTCTTTTGCCGCCACCATGAGTGATATTACGGAAGTAAATCCCCTGCCCCCTCATTATGTCTGCGGCAGTTGTCAACATTCGGAGTTTTTCACCGACGGATCCTATGCCTCGGGCTTCGATCTGCCGGATAAAAAATGTCCCAAATGCCAAAGCGAGCTGACAAAGGAAGGCCATGACATCCCCTTCGAAGTGTTCTTAGGCTTTGAAGGTGACAAAGAGCCGGATATTGATCTGAACTTTGCGGGAGAGTACCAAAGCAAAGCCCATCAATACACGGAAGAGCTATTTGGTAAAGGGAAGGTTTTTCGAGCGGGAACCATTGGCACCATCGCCGATAAAACCGCCTACGGATTTGTTCGAAAATACCTGGATGAGAAGGAAATCATCTCCAACCGGGCGGAGATCAACCGTCTGGTAAGCGGTTGTACAGGGGTAAAACGTACTTCCGGTCAACATCCCGGCGGAGTAATGATTGTACCTAAGGATAAGGACATTCATGATTTTTGTCCCATCCAGTATCCCGCAAATGATTCCAAATCCGGGGTGGTCACCACCCATTTCGATTACAACGCCATTAGTGGTCGCCTGTTAAAGCTGGATATTTTAGGCCATGACGGCCCCACGGTGATTAAAATGCTGGAGGATTTAACCGGTACCGATGCCCTGAAGTGGGCCTTGGATGATGCCCGGGTGCTGAGTCTCTTTACCGGTACCAAGGAAATCAATGTGGATCCCAAAGAGCTCGGTTGTCCCGTGGGAACCCTTGGAATTCCTGAGTTCGGAACAAAATTTGTACGGCAGATGTTAATGGATACCAAACCCACGACCTTTGGAGAACTGGTCCGAATCAGTGGACTGTCCCACGGAACCGATGTATGGCTCAATAATGCCCAGGATCTGGTTCGAAATAAAGTGGTGGAGCTAAAGGATGTAATCTCCACAAGAGATGATATTATGAACTATCTGATCTTAAAGGGACTGCCCTCAAAGCTTTCCTTTAAGATTATGGAGAAGGTTCGTAAGGGAAAAGGAATTACCGATGAGGAAGAGGCCATTATGGTAGTGAATCAGGTGCCGGATTGGTATATCGATTCCTGTAAAAAGATTAAATACATGTTCCCGAAAGCCCATGCGGCGGCCTATGTGATGATGTCCTTTCGAATTGCCTGCTATAAGGTGTATCATCCCGAAGCTTTTTACGCCACCTACTTTACCACAAAAGCCGAGGATTTTGATGCGGGGCTGGTGGTCAAGGGAGTGGCGCCGATGAAGGAGCGAATCAAAGCCATTGAGAGTCTCGGCAATGACGCCACCGCCAAGGAAAAAAATCTCTTAACCGTCCTGGAGGTATCCCTGGAGATGTATCTTCGAGGGATTGAACTCTTACCCGTGGATCTTTACAATTCCGATGCGGACCGTTTTCAAATTCTGGAGGGTAAGTTGCTGCCTCCTTTAAAATCCTTACAGGGTGTAGGAGAGAATGCAGCGAAAAACATCGTGGCGGGAAGAGCCTTGGGAGAATTCTTATCCATTCAGGATCTGGTACAAAAAACCAAGGTTTCCAAAACCGTAATCGAGGCTTTAAAGGAAAACCGATGCATACTGGACCTCCCTGAAACCAATCAATTATCCCTGTTTTAGCTTGTGCAATTTTAGGGATTATGATATACTGATTGTAATCAGAGGACTTTACCGTGGAAGAGTGGGAGCAACATACCCACTCTTTGCTATTTATATAAGCAGATATCCCAAATCTCTGATTTGGTGATAGTCGCTTACATTGTTTTCAGCAAGCAGATATCCCAAATTTTCAATTTGGTGATAGTCGCTTACATTGTTTACCAGCAAGCAGATATCCCAAATCTCTGATTTGGCGGTAGTCGCTTACAAAAATTAAAACCTTCAAAGGAGGTACGAAATTTGAAAAGAAAAGAAGTGGAAGAGCGGGTGGAATCCTTGGTGTTAACCGCCGTGGACAAAGCCTACGAATTAGTGGATGTGGAGTACGTGAAAGAGGGACCCCATCGGTACTTACGGATATATATGGACAAAGAAGGGGGCATTACCTTAGAGGACTGTCAAAAGATCAGTGAGAGTGTAAGTGAGCCCTTAGATAAAGAAGATTTTATTGATGAAGCCTATTTCCTAGAGGTTTCCTCCCCGGGATTGGATCGACCCCTGAAAAAAGATCAGGATTATCACCGTTTTACCGGAGAAAATATTGAAGTAAAGCTCTATGAAGCCTTGAATGGAGAAAAGGTTTATGAAGGGGAACTGATCGGGTTTTCCGATGGCACCGTGGAACTGATGACCGACAATAAGGAAACCGTAAAAATTCCAAAAAATAAAATTGCCGGTGCAAAACTGGCAGTGAAATTATAAGGGGGTAAAAGGATGAAGCTGGAATTTATCAATGCCCTTGAAGAGATTCAACGGGAAAAAGGAGTTTCAAAGGAAATATTACTGGAAGCCATTGAAGCAGCCTTAATATCAAGTTATAAAAGAAATTTCGGATCCTCTCAGAATGTTCGTGTAAACATTGAAGAGGACACGGGAGAAATCCAGGTATATTCGCAGAAAAACGTAGTGGAAGTCGTAGAGGATGATACCCAGGAGATTACCTTGGAAGAAGCCAAAGGAAAACATCCCAACTACGAAGTCGGGGATATTGTGGAAGAGGAAGTAACCCCAAGAAACTTTGGAAGAATTGCGGCTCAAACCGCAAAACAGGTAGTAGTACAGCGAATCCGGGAAGCGGAGCGGGGCGTGGTTTACGAAGAATACATCAATCGTGCTTCAGAGATTATCACCGGAACCATTTCCAGGGTTTCCAAAGGATTGGTATTTGTGGATCTTGGAAAAACCGAAGGAATCTTGGAACCCAACGAACAGGTGCCCACAGAGGAATACATTCATAATCAGCGGATCAAAGCCTACATTTTGGAAGTCAAACGAACCACAAAGGGACCACAAATTCTTCTCTCAAGAAGTCATCCCGGACTGGTCAAGCGATTATTCGAACTGGAAGTACCGGAAATCCACGACGGTGTTGTGGAAGTTGTGGGAATTTCCAGAGAAGCGGGCTTTCGTTCCAAACTGGCAGTAAAATCCCTGGACGAAAACGTGGATCCTGTAGGAGCCTGTGTAGGTCATAAAGGAAGTCGTGTTCAGCGGGTTGTGGAAGAACTCAGCGGCGAGAAGATGGACATCATTAAATACAGCGATGATCCCGGAGAATTCATTACCGCAGCTCTCAGTCCATCAAAAGTGGTTAAAGTTATGACCAGTGAAAAAGATAAAGCCGCACGGGTTATTGTTCCCGACTATCAACTATCCCTAGCCATTGGTAAGGAAGGGCAGAACGCCCGACTGGCAGCCAAGCTGACCGGATGGAAGATAGATATCAAATCCGAAGCCCAGCATAAAGAAGCGGGATCTCCAAACTTTGGAGAAGAGGAAAAAGCCGAGCTTCCTAAAACACCGGAAGATTTGGAAACTCCTGTGACGGAAGAAAATGTGGTGGATGAAGAAAACGTAGTAGATGAAGAAAACGTGGTGGATGAAGAAAACGTAGTAGATGAAGAAAACGTAGTAGATGAAGAAAATG
>SLKF01000081.1 GCA_007134725.1 Clostridiales bacterium
AACCTACGGAAAAATCAATCTATATTTAGAGGTTATCAAAAAACGGGAAGATGGATACCATGAACTTCAAATGGTCATGCAGAGCATCAGTCTATACGATCGGGTAAGTGTTAAAGAAATGGAGAATGACCAAATACTCATCTATACAAACTCTCCTTATATACCCAAGGATGACGGCAATATTGCGGTACAGGCAGCCAAGCTGATAAAAGAGGAGTTTGGCATTGAAAAAGGGGTAGAGATTACCATTGATAAAAAAATTCCCGTAGCCGCGGGTCTTGCGGGAGGAAGCGCAAATGCAGCAGGGGTATTAAAGGGGCTCAATGAGCTTTGGAACCTTAACTTGAGGGAAGAAGAACTTCGGAATCTGGGTCTTCGTCTAGGAGCGGATGTGCCTTTTTCCGTCATGGAAGGGGCCGCCGTCGCCGAGGGAATCGGGGAAGAACTGACGCCCATTGCAGGGTTGAAAAACACCTGGCTGGTCCTTTGTAAACCGGGAATTTCCGTATCAACACCGGAGGTATACAAAGAACTGGACTTATCTTTTTTGGAGAGAAGGCCCTTGCCCAAGGAGTTTTTAACCGCGATTGAAAATAGGGATCTCAGATCCATCAGTAAAACCATGTACAATGCTTTAGAGAGCGTAACCCTAAAAAAACATGGAGTGATCGACGATATCAAGAAAAAGATGATGCAGTTCAATGCCATTGGAACCATGATGACCGGTAGCGGACCTGCGGTTTTCGGTATTTTCAAAGATCAGGATAAGGCAAAGAAAGCCGCCGTGAACTTACGCAAGTATCATCATCAAACCTATGTGGTCAATACCTATAATAACTCATAAATAGCCACAATCTTTGGATCAAGAAAATACGCAAAACTATTGGGAAATAGAAAATAAAATCAGGGAACAGAAAGGAAGGAAAATACAGTGAAGAAAAACATACTGGTAGTTTTGGGAGGACAGTCCGGAGAACACGAAGTTTCGCTAATGTCCGCATTATCCGTGCTGAATGCCATCAATGAAAAAAAATATACCATTACCCCCGTGGGAATTTCCAAGAATGGAACCTGGAAGTTCTTTGAGGAGCCTTTAGAAATACTACGAAAGAAAACTTGGCAGGAACTTCAAGAATACCTGGCAAAGGAAGAAGGGCAGGACCTTTCCCTTCGAACCAACACGGGGAAAGATCCCAAGGGAAAAATGGTCTTGTGGAACCAACATCGAAAAGAAGCCATTGACTTGGTTTTTCCTGTGCTTCACGGACCCTTGGGAGAGGATGGAACCATTCAGGGAATGTGCGAGATGCTCAATATTCCCTACGTAGGAGCGGGGGTTCTGGCTTCTTCCGTAGCCATGGATAAAGTGATGACGAAAAGAATTGTAAGCACATTGGGGATTCTTCAAGCGGATTATCATGTGGTTTTAAAAGAGCAATATGAAAAGAGCAAGGAAGAAAAAAATAGGCAACAAGAGGCGATTGAAAAGCGATTTCCCTATCCGGTGTTTATTAAGCCTGCAAACCTCGGGTCCAGTGTGGGGATTACAAAGGCACATAATCGTCAGGAGCTGAGGGAGGGCATCGATTTGGCTCTGGGCTATGATCGAAAAGTTTTAGTGGAAGAATTTATCAATGCTCGGGAAATTGAATGCGGGATACTGGGAAATTATGATCCGAAAGCATCCCTGCCCTCGGAGATCATTCCCTATAATGAGTTTTATGATTATCGGGATAAATATTTTGACGGAAAAAGTCAATATGTGATTCCGGCCGAGCTTTCCAAGGAGCAAACCGAGAAAATTCGAAATCAGGGAGAAAAGATTTTCAAAGCCATGGAATGTACGGGACTTGGCCGAATCGACTTTTTTGTAGAAAAGACCACGGGAGAGATTTATTTCAATGAAATCAATACCATGCCCGGATTTACCAAAATCAGTATGTATCCCAAAATGTGGGAAGCCACCGGGCTTTCCTATGAAGCCTTAGTGGATGAATTAATAGAACTTGGATTTCAACGATTTCAAGGAGATAAACAATAAAAGGTAAAGCATAGAAAGGAAAGATGAAATGAAACAGCAGGTACAAGTGAAGATCATCGGCACACAAAAAGATGCTCACGGAGAAAAAAATGTAATTGAATTAGTAACCGAAGGCTCTTTGATAAAGAAAAATGATAAGTATTACGTGGTTTATGAAGAAACGGAACTATCGGGAATGGAAGGGTCTACAACCACCCTGAAAATCGATGGGGAAGATCAAGTGAGCATTCGCCGTTTCGGTAGCGCAAAAGCGGATATGCTCTTTGAAAAAGGAAAGACCCATTCAACCGGGTACGAAACACCTTACGGCCTGGTGGAGATGAATATTACGACGCATCGCATATCGGTTTCCATAGAAGAGGATGGGCCTAAAATATTTGTGAAAATTCAGTATCGAATCAAAGTTATGGGAAGCGAGGATACCATGAATACTTTGGAAATATCTATTGCGTAAAGGGGGTAGCCTATGTCATTTGGAATCAGTGAAATCAATGTTAATTTCAGCGTGATCCCGGAATATTCCCATTGGATTTACGCATTGCTTGCCTTTCTAATAGTAAGCGGACTTCGAAAGCCGATTGCAAGCTATACAATGAAAATTATGTTGGCATTAACTTCGAAAACCAAAACCGACTTTCCTCAAAAGATGGTAAAATCCTTTGAAGGACCCTTTCGGGTCTTGATTGGATTTTCAGGGTTATATATCGCACTACGATTATTAAATCTTCCGGAAAATATGGAGGGTGTGATCCTCAATCTTTTTCGATCCCTGTTTATTATAGCCATCGCCTGGGGATTTATGAATTTATTTAATCAAACCTCAGGAGTTTTTGAGAACCTTGCAAAGCGCTTTTCCGTGGAAGTCAATGATATCTTAATTCAATTTATTGCCAAGGGAACACGGATCATTATTATTGCTTTAGCGGTGAGTATTGTGGTTCAGGAATGGGGATACAATGTGAACAGCTTTGTGGCAGGACTGGGCATTGGGGGGTTGGCCTTTGCTTTGGCGGCCCAGGATACCCTGGCCAATATTTTTGGGGGGATGGTCATTACCCTGGATAAACCCTTTACCTTAGGGGATTGGATAGAGACCCCTTCGGTGGAAGGAGTGGTAGAAGAAATCTCCTTTCGAAGCACCCGGGTTCGAACCTTTGCCCAGGCATTAGTCCATGTACCCAATGCCAGCATCGTAAAAGAGCCCATCACCAATTGGAGTCGCATGGGGAAAAGGCGGGTCATGTTTACCCTTGGGGTCATGTATTCTACACCGCGGGAAAAGTTGGAAGACTGTACAAGGTTGATCGAAGAATTACTGAACAATCATAAAGAAATTGATAACGAGTTTATTATGGTACGATTTAATGAGTTTAATCAAAACAGTTTGGATATCTTCATTTACTGTTTTGCTCTAACCACCCAATGGGCGGAATTTCTCAGGATTAAAGAAGATATTAACTTCAAAACCATGGATATTCTGAAGGAGCAAGGGGTATCGATCGCATTCCCTTCCCGCAGCATTTATTTTGAAAATGAGAGACCGGAAGGGGTTTCCCGCTTATCCAACCCTAAGGAAACCGGCAAGGAAAATACTTAGTAGAAATCATGGAGGTAGTTTGATGGAAGATGTTCGGATGGAGTCGTTACAGGAATCCAAAGAATTTTTAAGTTCCGTGATTAACCATGTAAACTCTCTGATATTTGTAGTGGATCGGAACTTAAAAATCAAGCGGGTTAATAATGCTTTTCAGATGTTTACGCATCAAAGCGAAGAAAAGAGTTATGAGGAATACTTCGGAGAGGTGGTAAATTGTAGCAATACAGTCATCGAAAAAAAACCTTGCGGCAGTACTTCCCAATGTGATGTTTGTGTATTTCGACAAAGCATGTTAGCGGCCCTGAAGGGAGAGACGGTAAAGAAAAAAGCTACCAGAACCCTACATATTAAGGGTAAGCATAGGGAAAAGCATTTTCAGTTCACCGCAAAACCCATTCTCTACTCAGAGAAAGAAATGGCCCTTTTAATTATTGATGATATCACGGATTTAGAAGAACAAAAACAGAAATTAAAGCAATTAAATGAGATTAAAAATCGGTTTTTGGGAACCGTGTCCCA
>SLKF01000225.1 GCA_007134725.1 Clostridiales bacterium
ACTTATGGGGGCCACAACAATAGCGGTCAGAATCGTTAAGGGATGCCCTAAAGCGATAATGGCTCCGATGGCAGACAGTCCGCCATTCCAAATAACCCAGCTGACGGTTTGACTGATCCCTGCATCAAAATTCATGTAAAAAGTGTATAGGATGACCCCAATAATGATGATGGGAATGGCCCAGGCAATTTTCCCCGGAGTTTTGGATTTTTTCGGAACTTTGGATAATTCCTTAAGGTCGTGCTCCTTGTGGATTTCTATTTTAATTCCCGGAATATGGGCCGCTCCTAAAATGGCCACGACTTTATCCCCCGGAGCATCTTTGATTTTTTGTGACAGGTACTGGTCCCGTTCATCAATCAAGGGTTTTTTAAGTTTGGGAAAATGTTCGGTGAAATCCTGTAACATGGCGTTTAGCATATCCTGTGATTTCATTTTTTCCAGTTCTTCTTCGGAAATGCTCTCATCATTAAAAATGCTAAAAAGAATCTGCACCATTAAGGACAGTTTTCCTTTCAAGCCAATGCCGTGCCAAACCCGTGAAAAAGTGGTTTGGATATTCCGATCCGCCAGTACCAGTTTTGCATCGATGGCCTTGGCAGACTCGATCCCTTGAATCATCTCCTGTCCCGGATTTATGCCGAACTGCTTGGCCAGTCGGTTTTGAAAAGAAGAGATCACGAGATTTACCAGTAGTACCGTGGTTTTTTTCTCTTTGATGATTTTAAAGATATCCATCTTTTGCCACCGGTTTTTATCCGTGACCGACTGGTATCGCTGTCGATCCAGTTCTATACAGACCGAATCCGGCTGTTCTTCTTCAATCACTTCTTTTACCTGTTTTGCACTTTCCTTGGATACATGGGCGGTTCCGATCAGAATAATTTCTTTGCCCTCAAGATTTATTCGAGTAATATTTTCCTCGTTTTTTATGAATTCCCCGGACTTTTCCTCTTTTGAATCATCTATAGAATCTTCCGTTGTTTTCTCTACCGATGTCTTCATAGATTCCTCTCTGGGTATTTCCTTTTCGCTTCCGTATTGCTCTTCCATCATGAAATTCCGTCCTCTCCATTATACTTTCTATTCATAGTTTACCAAATAACTCGATAAAAACAAAGAAAAAAGAAAAAACCTTCTTGATACTTTTTTTAACGATTAATCATGACCAGGGCAATCACCGTTAATAAAATCGCCACTTTGTTTTTATTGGCAATTTTTTCTTTGAATATGATAAAGCTTCCCAGGGTGATCAGAACAATACTTCCCGCACTGTAAATGGGAAAAACCACGGAAGTCTTTAAGGTGTCTAAGGCTACTATTAAAAAATATGAAGAAAAGAGGTTGGGAATACCCACGGCGAATCCGGTGAAAATATCTCGTCTGGTGATCACTGATTTTCTTCTTAAGGTATAGGTTATACTGATCAGGAATGCGGTGAAAAATACAAAGAACAAGAAAACATCTTTATAATCATTTAAGGCGTAATTCTGGTATATTTTGTTGGAGAACTCCGCAAGGCCTCCGAAAATAAACAGTAAAATCAGTAAATACTTTACATCGAGCTTCTCCTTGGCCTCCCAGGACAGGTTCACGATTAATATGGATACAATGGCCAGGGTAATACCAATCCACTGTATGGAGGTGGGGTATTCCTGCCAAAGAACAATGGAAAAAACCATGGGTATCAGGATCCCGATTTTCCCGAAGGCTCTCGACAGTCCCGCACCGTTTTCCCGAACGCTTTTTTGATAAAAAATAAAGGAGGCAAAGAAAAATCCCCCCGCCAGGGTACCGATGATGATCCCCCAGATCAGACTGGAGTACTCTGAAAAAACAAAGCCCCCCTGACTAAACATCCGGGTAAACTCCCTCCCAAAGGAATCGGACCAATCCACTTGACCGATTAAACCCTTGCCCCCGATCATAATAAGGCTGGTGGTAAAGGCAATAAAGTAATTGGCACTGGTAATTACCAATCGGTTGGTATTGGAACTTTCCGTATACTTAAAAATTAACGCGATGGATGCACTGCATAGGGTTGCAAGCAATAAAAAAAACATAAGTCCCCTCTTTTCCAACAGTATTTTTCGTGATCGTAGAACCGGGTTTACTTAAAATCCATTGAAATCTGCACATCACTTTGTTGTGAGATTTCTTCGTCTTTAGCGTAGTGAATTTCTTCCTCTTTAGGATAATGAATTTCCTCTTCCCTAAAGATTTTTCGAATGTTTAATTCACTTAAATAATCATAGGCGGCCTTCGTTGATAAAGAAAAATCTTCGTCGGGACTTAAGAGCTCTTCATCATTCATGCCTACTTTACAATCAATCCTTGCAAGCCGTCGAGAGAGATAGGCCTCCGCTTTTCCGCTTTCAATTTTCTCTTTTTGCTTTCCCTTCAGTTCGTGGGTGTTTTGATAAATTCCTTCTAGATCTCCATAGGCATTTAGCAGTTTAATCGCGGTTTTCTCTCCAATCCCCCGTATTCCGGGAATATTATCGGAAGGATCTCCGGATAAGGCTTTTAAGTCCACGATTTGCTGGGGCCCCAGGCCATCATATTTTTCCATAACGGCTTGTGGGTCAATGTAGATCATTCCCTTATTGGATAGAAATATTTGATGCACGGTAGGGCTTAGCAATTGAAAAAGGTCCCGGTCTCCGGAGACAATCAGGGGTTGATAGTCTTTTTCCACGGCTTTTTTTGCCAGGGTTCCGATTAAATCATCGGCCTCATAGTTTTCTTTTTTGATAAAGCTGGCATTGCACTTGTCTAAGTAGGTCTCCATCATGCCAAATTGAAGGATGAGTTCCTCGTCGGTCTCCTTACGGGTCCCTTTGTATTCGGGAAAAAACTCGTTCCGAAAGCATTCCCTAGAAGCATCGGAGCAAATAATCATATGCCAGGGCTGATATTTATCCTGCAAAGACTTTAAATATTTAACAAAACCGAAAAAGCCTCCAGTGGCTATTCCCTCTTTTGTGGCCAGTCTGGGATAAGCATAGTAGCTTCGGTGGATTAAATTCATTGCATCAATCAGTAATACTTTTTTAGACGTTTTATGATCTTTCATGGTAGTCTCCTCTCCCGTTTCATCTAATATTCTACCATATTTCCGACTATAATACTTGATAAGACCCACCGAAGTCCTTGAAGGTCTTCGGTGGGTCTATGATTTATTTATTTTGTGACCAAACCCTTAGCGTCTTTTTAGTTTAAAGATCTTTCCAAGTTTCTCGTATTGGGTTCCTGCCAGTCGGCTAACCGGCCGTAGAAGGTTTGCATCAATTCGTCCTTCCTTAAGCACGGTTTCTCGAATATGGTACTTTACCACTTTTCCGATTATCAGATCGCAGGCAGGGGCGCTTTCCCTTCCCCCAAGGGGAATGATTCTTTCCACCACGCATTCCATTCGAATACTGGCTTCCTTGACCCCCGGAGTTTTGATTTCCGTGCTTTCAACGGGGGTAAGGCCACTGTGTTCCACTTCACTTCTGGAAGGGGGAAAGGCAATGGAGGTTTCATTGATCTTTTCAATATAGGATTCATCGGTAATGTGCACGACAAACTCGCCCTGTTCTAGAGCGTTTCGAGCCGTATCCTTCATCTCTCCTCCGGAGCGCTGCACGGAAATGGAGAGCAGCGGCGGATCAGCCGCCACAATATTAAAGTAGCTAAAGGGAGCGCCGTTTAATACCCCTTTATTTGACAGGGTGGTGGTAAAGGCCACGGGTCTTGGAATGACCGAGGCCGTGAGGAAAAAGTAGTTTTCCTGTTCCGTTAACTCCATGGGATTTATTGCTTTCATTTCATTATCCCCTTTCCTCTCTAGTTTTTTGCCTCTTTCACCGCTATTTTGGGCAGCTCTTTTTCAATTTGATCTCTTCTTTTCTCATACTGCTTAGGAAGCTTTAGTTCCCTTCCCATATTTTCAAAAGTTTCATCCCGGTCAAATCCCGGACCCTCTGTGGCAATTTCGAAGAGAATTCCTCCTTTTTCATTGAAGTAAATGGATTTAAAGTAGTTTCGATCCCGAACTTCCGTTACCCGGTATCCATTTTCTTCGAGGAGCTTTTTCCAAGCCAGCTGTTCTTGTTCATCGGAGGCTCTAAAAGCAATGTGATGTACCGTGC
>SLKF01000152.1 GCA_007134725.1 Clostridiales bacterium
TGATACTATATAAGTCCTTATTCTATTCTAAAGGTTCGTCAAATGTTTGTCAATTCATTTAGATAATTAAATAACAAAGTTTAGTGTTCATTTTTTCGTAAAAATCCCCTTAAGGATAAAAACTTAAGGGGAGGAAATTTACGGTTCATTCATTTATGCGGAATAGGACCGAATAATATCTCTACGACTGATGATCCCCACTAATCGATTATCCTTAATCACAGGGACCCGGTTAATATTTTTCTTGGTCATAATGGTGGCGACTTCTTCCACAGTCTGATCATCCTCTACGGTGATGACTTCCGTGGTCATTACATCTTCCACCCGATAAGCTACCATCTTTTTAAGTTGTTTCTCGATGGTTTTGGTACTCTCTAAGAAAACGTAGCCGTCCAAAATGCTGAAAAATGTGGGTATTTTCAGTTTCTTACTACGGTAAATCAAATCCCCTTCGGTAACAATGCCGATTACATGATTTTCATCGTCCACAACAGGAACCCCACTGATATTTTTTTCCATTAAAATTTTGATGACATCTTCTACTAAGTCCTGACTTTTAACCGCAATTACTTCCTTTGTCATAATATCCTTAGCTAACATCGACCTCTCCTCCTCAGTAAAAACTTATCCTTATTTATTTACCCGGATTCCGGTGTATTAACCAATTCCTTTTGGGTCTTCCGGTAAATCAGCATATAAAAGATCAGCAAGGTCACGGTGGCCACGGTTGGAATAATATTATTGATAAAAGAAGTTAAATAGGCGACTTCTCCGATGAGCATATTGACAAACATGTTGGTAATCCAAGCCGTAATCCGAATCCCCAAAAATCCTGCGAAAAGAGGCCAAAAACATACTTTGCTTTTTCGAAAGGCTTCTTTTAGGCCTTCAAACACACCGAGATCTTCCAACACCATAGCGGGGAACCATAGTTTAAATATCAGATGCAGTACCGCTGCCAAAAGAATAAAAGCCATCCCTATAAGCATTACCAAAAGCACGGCCAACCCTTCATCCACTCGGGTCCCCACCAAAGCTACCAAGGCAATTACCAGGATGCTGAGCAGAACGAGAAAAATCCAAAGGGCCAGCTTTCCAATACGATACAGCAAATATTTACCGAAATAGCGTCCTGCATTCGGGAATATTCTGGAGAAATCAAGTTTTTCTCCCTGCTCCAGATTTTCCTTAATCATTCCAAATGTCGCGGGCACCGCAATAAAATTCATCAAAAGTCCCATCACTGCCACCAATACACTGGCCAGAATAAAATCCCTATTTGCCTGAAAGAAGTCTCGAGTAACCTGTTCATAGTTTTCCAGTACATGTTGGGTTTCTCCGATCTCTTCCACAGAAATCATATTAATTAATTCCGTGGAAATTTCGGAAAATATGTAGATACTTAACAGTGCCGGGATCAGCCGGGTCAAATAAATGGGAATTGCCAGTATCCAGTTTTCCTTCAGGGTTCCCAAAGCTTTTTTTACCTGTTCCATTACCCAATTCCTCCTTTTTATAATCCTGTTATTATTATAGTAAAAAAAACTCCTTTTGTCATCCATCACTTTGGGTATAAGCAATAAGAAAACAATAACCGATTACTATTCAATCATTCTTAAAGTGAGGTGTAATGACAATGAAACATTTTAAAAACTACATCAACGGAGACTGGGTTGAGGGGGATTTAGGAATCCTTTCCGTCAACAATCCCGCCACAGGAGAAGTTTTGGGCACAGTTCCAAAAGTTTCTTCGGCAAAAGTAAGAGCCGCAGTGGATGATGCAGAGCTTGCTTTTCGATCCTGGTCTAAGGAGACTGCAGAAACCCGTTCCAACTATCTTCGGCGGTTGTATGATCTGATGTTGGAGAACGAAGAGGATTTGGGACGAACCATTACCTTAGAACAGGGAAAACCACTAAAAGAAGCCATCGGCGAAGTCCGCTACGGAGCAAGTTTTGTCCTGTGGTACAGTGAAGAGGCCAAACGGATATCCGGAGAAATGATCCCCTCCTCCCATAAAAACAAACGAATTATGGTCTTAAAGCAACCGGTGGGGGTGGTGGCCGCCATTACTCCATGGAACTTCCCCTTTGCCATGATTACCAGAAAAATTGCCCCGGCCTTAGCCGCGGGATGCACCGTAATTGTTAAACCTGCCAGCCAAACCCCGATCAGTGCCATAAAAATAATGGAACTTGTAGAAAAAGCGGGCTTCCCCCAAGGGGTGGTAAACCTTGTGACCGGAGAGGCTTCTTCCATCGGAAAAGCTTTTTTAGACCATAAAAAGGTTAAAAAAATCACCTTCACCGGATCAACTGAGGTGGGAAAAGAGCTGTACCGAGGGGCAGCGGATACCGTAAAAAGAATTTCTCTGGAACTGGGAGGCCATGCTCCTTTCATCGTTTTCGATGATGCGAAGTTCCCGGATTGTATTCAGGGGGCTTTGGCTTCAAAATTTCGAAACTGCGGCCAGGCCTGTATTTCTTCCAATAGGTTTTATGTGCAAAGGGGATTTCACACCGAATTTATTCAAGGGCTGAAGGCCCAGCTGAAGCATTTTCATCAGGGAAACGGTTTAACCCCGGATATAGACCTTGGACCATTAATCGATCAAAATGCCTACGATAAAGTATCGGACCATGTAGCCGACGCCCTATCCAAAGGGGCCGTTCTGGAATACCAGGGAGAAGTTCCAGATAAAAAACCCGAAGGTAGTGGAGGCTATTTCTACCCTCCCACCATACTATCGGGGATCCGTCGGCATATGAAAATTTACCGGGAGGAAACCTTTGGGCCGGTAATACCCATCATCGAATTCGAAGGGGAAGAAGAGCTGTTGACCATGGCCAATGACAGCGACTACGGCCTGGCCGCCTATGTTTATACCCAAGATCTGTCCCGGGCAATCAGAATTTCTGAAGGCTTGGAATATGGCATTATAGGCCTTAATGACGGTGCCCCTTCCACCGCCCAGGCTCCTTTTGGGGGGTTTAAAGAAAGCGGAATTGAACGGGAAGGGGGCCATTTCGGTATCGAGCCTTTCCTGGAGACAAAATATATTTCTATCGGATTGTAAGAGCGGATGATAATGTAAATTTGATGGACCAACAGCTGATTAAAAACTCCCGCTTCGGGTATCAATGAAAATGATTATCAAATTATGAGGAGGCAAACACTATGTCAAAACGAAAAATCAAAGTAAAAGGAAATCCCATGACACTTGTTGGTAAAGAATTAAAAGTTGGTGAAAAAGCTCCGGATTTTTCTGCGCTTACAAAAGACCTTAAACCCTTCGGACTTAAAAACATGGAGGGCAAATATAAACTGATCAGCATCATGACTTCTGTAGATACGGGCGTTTGTGAATTGCAGGGAATTCGTTTTAATGAAGAGGCAAAAAGCCTAAAAAACACCATCACCGTTACCATTACCATGGACCTTCCCTTTGCTCTTAGTCGCTACTGCGCAAATAAAGAAATCGATACGGCCATAACCCTATCGGACCACAAAGACGCTTCCTTCGGAGAAAACTATGGTTTTCTTATTGAAGAACTTCGCCTGCTAAACCGGGGCATTGTCATTATCGATAAAGATAACATTGTGCAGTATGTAGAACACGTAGAGGAAAATACTGATCATCCTGATTATGATAAAGCCTTAGAAGTGATCAAGTCCTTGGATTCTTAGAAACGAAGAAATCCAGGAAAATCCCAGAACCTAAACGGTCTATCTATTTCTATCACAAAAGCCCCCAATCCTTATGATTGGGGGCTTTTATTTGAATCAATTAGTCTGAGTTTACTACATTGCCGATGGCCCATTTTGCCATGGTCAGTTTGATTTTGTCGGATCCTACTTCGATCACAACAATATCTTCTTTAACGGTTAGAATCTTTCCATGAATTCCACCAATAGTGGAAACTTCATCTCCAACCTTTAAGCTGCTTCGCATTTCTTTAACTTTCTTTTCCTTCTTTTGTTGGGGTCTGATGATTAAAAAATAAAAAATCGCCAGAAAACCTAACATTAACAGTATTCCAGAATATTGTTCCATGATATTCCTCCTTTTCTTTTCTACTATATAATTTTAAA
>SLKF01000120.1 GCA_007134725.1 Clostridiales bacterium
CGCATAGGCCGCCGCATGGGATTTGTTAAAGGCGTATTTGGCAAAATCAATCATCTCATCATAGATCTTGTTTGCCGCTTCTTTGGGAATTCCGTTTCGAATACAACCCTGTATTTCCACTTCTCCTGTTTCATTCTCTTTTCCATGGATAAAATATTCCCGTTCCTTTTCCATAACATCCATTTTCTTTTTCCCCATGGCTCGACGAACGATATCGCTGCGGCCGAAACTATAACCGGCCAATTCTCTTACCACTTGCATAACCTGTTCCTGGTAAACCATACAGCCGTAGGTTACGTCCAGAATCGGTTTTAAGGACTCATGGGTATACTCCACCTTTAAAGGATCATTCTTCGAGGAAATATACCTTGGAATGGATTCCATAGGGCCCGGTCGAAAAAGAGAAATTCCCGCCACCACATCCTCAAAGGAGTCGGGTTTTAGTTCTTTCATAAAGGAGATCATGCCCGTACTCTCCAGCTGGAATACCCCCAGGGTATCCCCTTTGCTGATCAGCTGGTATACATTGGCATCCTCATAATCTCCCTTGGAAAAATCAATTTTCACCCCATGGATGGCCTCCACATTATCCATGGCGTTTCGAATGACCGTCAGGGTTCGAAGACCCAGAAAGTCCATTTTCAATAGTCCTAATTCCTCCAGGGTTCCCATGGTAAACTGGGTGGAAACACTGTCATTATGCATATATAAGGGCACGTATTCGTCCACGGCTTTTTTTGCGATCACTACCCCTGCGGCGTGGGTTGAGGCGTGTCGGGGAAGACCCTCCACCCGTCTTGCCATTTGTATCAGATAGTCCGCCTGATCGTCTTCTTTCATAATCTCTTTTAGCTTGGGATTGATCTTTAAGGCTTGATCGATGGTCATCCCGATGGCAAAGGGTATTTCCTTGGCAATTCGGTCCACTTGAATGTAGGGCATATCAATTACCCGGCCCACATCCCGAATCGCCGCTCTCGCCGCCATGGTTCCAAAGGTAATAATCTGGGCCACTTTTTCCGAACCGTATTTCTCTTTAACGTAGTCAATCACTTCTTCCCGACGTTCATAACAAAAGTCGATATCAATATCCGGCATGGAAACCCGCTCGGGATTTAAAAACCGTTCGAAAATCAGTTGATATTTGATCGGATCAATATCGGTGATTTCTAAAGTATAGGCCACAATACTTCCGGCGGCACTGCCTCTTCCCGGACCTACGGCGATATTCTGGTCCTTGGCATAACGAATAAAGTCCCAAACGATTAAAAAATACTCCACATAACCCATGCTCTTTATGGTGTCCAACTCATATTGCAGTCGATCCACCATCTCTTTTGTGGGCTCACCATATCGCATAGACAGTCCATCGTTGCATAACTTCTCCAGATATCCATACACCGTATAGCCTTCCGGTACATGATACTCCGGAAGATGCATGGCATTAAAGTCGAAGTCCACATTGCAGCGCTCCGCAATTTTTACGGTGTTTGCCAAAGCCTCCGGCACATGAGAGAACAAATCTTCCATCTCTTCCGGAGATTTTAAGTAAAATTCACTGTTGGGAAATTTCATACGCTGGGTATCCTGTATGATTTTTCCTGTTTGAATACACAACAGAATATCATGGGGTTCATGATCCTGCTGATCAATATAGTGCAGATCATTGGTTGCCACTAAGGGGATATCCAGTTTCTTACTCATTTGAATAAATTCATGATTTACGATCTTCTGTTCCTTTAGCTGATGATCCTGCAGTTCTAAGTAAAAATGCTCCGGCCCGAAGATTGCTTTAAGCTTTAAGGCCAGCTTTTCCGCATTCTGATGTTCCCCGTTAAGAATCAGTTGCTGAATATCTCCTGCTAAGCAGGCACTGAGACAAATCAGGCCTTCTTTATGTTTTTCCAAGGTCTCATAATCGATTCTCGGCTTATAGTAGAAACCCTCCAAAAAACCCATGGACACCAGCTTAATCAAATTTTGATAGCCGATTTGATTTTTTGCCAACAACACCAGATGTCCCTGATTTTTATCCTTCACCGGATCTTTATCCTGCATTTTTCGACGGGCAGTATACACTTCACAGCCGATAATCGGCTTGATTCCCTTTTCCTTCGCCTTTTTATAAAATTCAACCACTCCGAACATGGTTCCATGATCGGTAATGGCGATGCTTTCCATTCCTTTCGCTTTCACCTGGTCCATTAACCGGTCAATGGTGGTGAACCCATCGAGCAAACTGTATTCCGTATGAACATGTAGGTGGGCAAACTTCTGATCAGTCATCTTTTACACCTCAACTTCTATTTATCTCTTAAAAAATATTATACCATAAATGCCTGTTTCTTTTTATCCCTCCCGGGGTTTTCCCATGGAAAAAGCTCTAAGAGGAAAGGTCCTAGAGCTTTTCGATTTCTTAAATTTTAAGTTTTTTTCGATGCTTTAAATCGAACTGCATCCTGACATCTTTATTTGCTACAACAATAAATAGGCAACCGGTGCGGCAATTAAAATTGTTAAAATCGTTCTTTCTACCCAGATGATGACCATTTCCGTAATACTGATGGGAATTTCTGTTGCTACAATGCAAGGTATTGATGCAGAAAAAAACAATATGGAAGATACACAAACAACCCCAATAACAAACTGAGTAATGAGCGGAGCTTCTACCACCATTAAGGCCGGCAAAAACATTTCGGCAATCCCCATGGAAGCCGCTTCCGCCGCAAGTAAAGGCTCGGGAATCCTAGCGAGTAAGGTAAATGGATAGAATATATACCCTACGTAGCTGAACAATGGGGTATATTCTGCTAGCAATAGCCCTACCAATCCCACGGACATAATGGAGGGTAGAATACTAAAGACCATGTAGAATCCATCGATAATATTTTCTTTGATATTCTGTCCGAAGCTCTTTGAAGAACTGGCAGCTTTTAAGCCTTCGTTCCATGCGTTTTTAAAAATATTGCCTTCCAATTTTACCTCCGGGTGCCCTTCCCCTTCAATATATTCCTCTTTTTTTCTATTTAAGGGCCAGATGCGTATTACGATTGCTGTAACCAAAAAGGTAATCAACAGTGTCGACCAAAAGTATCTGTTCCACATACCCATTAATCCTAGGGTATTGGCTACGATTACCATAAATGTTGCGGAAACCGTGGAAAATCCTGTGGCGATGATGGATGCTTCTTTTATTGTATATTTTCCTTCTTTAAAAACCCGATTGGTAATCACAAGTCCTAGGGAATAGCTCCCCACAAAGGATGCCACCGCATCGATTGCGGAACGTCCCGGCGTCTTGAAAATCGGCCGCATGACCGGTCGCATAACGACACCGATCAATTCAAGCAAACCGTATCCTACCAGAAAAGCCAGAAAAACTGAACCGATGGGCACAATCAGCCCCACTGGAATCACCAAAGCGTTGTATAAAAAAGGACCGATACTCGGGGCCAAAATCCATTCCGGGCCAAAATTAAAATAAACCATAAAAGCTACCAACACGCCTAAAATTTTAAATCCTGAGAATACCCGGTCCACCGTAGAGTTGTTCCAGGTTTTTTTAATAAAGGGGATCACCGCACCGATGGTGATTACAATCAATGCGTAAATTCGGGCAAACTCTATGGCATTATTACGAATCCAGGATACAATATGATCCAGGGGGATTGTTCTGGTTTCCATAATTTCCAAAGGAATAAAAAACATAAAAAAACCGATAAAACTAAAACCCACTAATTTAAGTGCATTTTGGCTAGTGTGGTAATTATTCTCCTGTGTATTTTTCGTTGACATAAAATCTCCTCCTATGTTCTCCGTAGAGTTTCACATCTACATTGTCCGGAAGTTTCCTGATTCCTATAAGTTCAAACCCCAAGCATCACTACTTGGGGTTATTTGAAAATTTAACATTAATGCTATCCTTCGATATTTTTTTTCAGTATTATAAAATCAAAGCGCCGATGATTCCGAAAATCATAATTGGAATATTAAAGTGGATAAATGTCGGTACACAAGTGTCCCAAATATGATCGTGTTGACCATCCACACTGAGTCCTGCAGAAGGTCCAAGGGTACTGTC
>SLKF01000284.1 GCA_007134725.1 Clostridiales bacterium
AGATAACACTTAAATCATGGGATATAAAAAGATAGGTCAGGCCGAAATCCTGTTGCAATTCAATCAGCAGATTGAGTACCTGGGATTGTATTGAAACGTCCAGGGCGGATACCGCCTCATCTAAGACAATCAGCTTCGGGTTTAGAATTAAGGCTCTGGCCACGCCGATCCGCTGCCGCTGTCCTCCGGAAAATTCATGGGGATAACGATAAATCTGCTTTCGATTCAGGCCCACTTTTTCCATGATTTTCTCGATCAGTTGGATCCGTTCTTCCCTGGTACCGATTTTATGGGCTTTTAAGGGCTCCATCAGGATATCCAGCACCTTCATTCGAGGATTCAGCGAGCTGTAGGGATCTTGAAATACAATCTGAGCGTCCTTTTTTCGGTTGATCAGCTCCTGGCCCTTAATTTTTGTCCAGTTCACCCCGTTGATGATTACCTCTCCCTCGGTGGGATCCACCAAATTTAACAGCACTTTACCCATGGTGGATTTTCCGCAACCGGACTCCCCTACCAGACCGAAGGTCTCTCCTTCATTGATGGATAAGCTGACGCCGTCCACGGCCTTTACCTGCCCCACCACTTTGTTTAATATCCCGCCGTATACGGGAAAATGTTTTTTCACATTTTTCACTTGGACCAGGGCTTTTTTATCCATGGCATTGAAAGAGGATTTCTGGTCGTGCTTAGGATTTACAGAAATATTTTCTTCAACCATTACATTACTCATGAAAACGCACCTCTTCTCCGTCGATCTTCGTATATAAAAAGCACCGGCAATAATGCTCTTTTTCAATTTCTAAAAATTCCGGATCCTGCTGATGACAAATCTCCATTACCTCCGCGCAGCGATCCCGAAATTTACACCCATGGGTAAAGGTTCCCGGCAGCGGTACCTGCCCCGGAATAGAGGGAAGTATTCCCCGGGTTTGACCGATCTTGGGAATGGATTTCAAAAGACCCCGGGTATAGGGATGTTTGGGATTTTTGTACAGCTCATAGACATCGGCCTGCTCCACGATTTCCCCGGAATACATGACCGCCACCCGGTCACACATTTCCGCCACCACTCCCAGGTCATGGGTAATAAAAAGAATGGAGGTATCAATTTCGTTTTTCAAGGTTCCCATCAGCTCCAGAATCTGGGCTTGGATGGTTACGTCCAGGGCCGTGGTGGGCTCATCGGCGATTAGAATGTTAGGTCCGCAGGCCAGCGCGATGGCGATCATCGCCCGTTGTCGCATGCCTCCCGAAAGCTCATGGGGATAGGCTTTATAGATCTCCTCCGGCCGGGGGATCCGAACCTTTTTCAGCATATCCACCGCTTTGATTTTGACTTCTTTTTTCGTCAGTTTCGTATGAATAAATAGAGACTCTTCAATTTGAGCCCCGATGGTGATAACGGGATTCAGAGAGGTCATAGGCTCCTGAAAGATCATGGAAATATCATTTCCCCGGATCTTTGCCATTTGGTTTTCCGTCTTTTTTAACAGATCTTCCCCGCGATAAATAATTTCTCCCGTGGGATAATTCCCCGGAGGACTGTCAATGAGCCGCATAATCGACATGGAGGTCACGCTTTTCCCACATCCCGACTCGCCCACAAGCCCCAGGGTTTCCCCTCTTCGAATATAAAGGGACACTCCGTTTACCACCCGTACCACCCGGTCTTCACTTTTAAATTCCAGGCTGAGGTTTTTGATCTCCAGCACATTTTCAGAAGTTTGCTGATCCTTTCCCTGGATTGCCTGGCCCTTACGCTGGCCCTGATTTATCCATGCTTCCGATGCATCACCGTTTTCCCGGCGATCGATGTTATTGGTTGAATCCTCTATTGTATCCTTCGGTAATTTTGTTGTAGTTTGCATGTCTTTCCCTCCTCGCTAATCTTTCAGTTTCGGATCCAAGGCGTCACGAAGTCCGTCTCCCAGTAGATTAAAAGCCAGTACCGTCATGACGATGGCCAATCCCGGGAATAAGGTAGGATGGAAAACATTTCGACTGTTATCCTTCGCCGCATTCAGCATGGCTCCCCACTCCGGCGCTGTAATATCTCCACCAAGTCCCAGATAACTGAGGACCGCACCAATGATGATCGCCGTACCGATTCGCATGGTCAGATACACAATTATAACCGATAAGGTTCCCGGTAGAATATGGCGGAAAATAATAACGTAATCCTTCACTCCGATGGATTTTGCCGCCTCCACATAGGTCATGTTTTTCACCGACATGGCCGAAGAGCGAACAATCCGTAGAAAGATGGGGACCGTAAACACCGCTACGGCAAAAATGATGTTGATGATTCCCGGTCCTAAGATGGCAATCACCGCAATGGCCAAGAGTACCCCGGGAAAGGCCAGCAGTACATCGGATGCCCGGGTAAGCAGTGAGTCGATTCGACCTCCATAATACCCGGCGATCAATCCCAAGGTGGTCCCCAGCAGGGCTCCGAGAATGACGGAAACAAAACCGATGGTAAGGGTTTGTCGGGTTCCTACCAACACCCGGCTGAAGATGTCCCGATTCTGATGATCCGTTCCGAAAAAATGCAGCGTGGAGGGGGGTTGATGTTTGTATAAGTCCACAAGCTGGGCTTCGGTTTCCTGAAACTGAAAGGCGGTCACGATCGGTTCCGCCTGGCCGAGAGCAGTAGGGCCTACAGGAATTTGCACTACGGTGGATAGACCACCCAAACTTACCTGAACCGTGCCCACCCCTTCCTGGGCTGCGATAATCCTACCGTCCTCTTCTATGGTTAAGATTTCTTCATCCATATTTCCAAAAATGATGCCAAGGACGCCCTCTTCTACTGTTTCCACCTGCTGACCCACAATCCGTCCTCCTGTAGTGTCCTGGCTTCCTTGGAGTTCTTCCATTTCTTCAATAACCCGGGCAATCTCTGACCGGTCTTCCAAAACTTCTCCGTCACTGAGGTGTCCTTTAATTTCCAAGGTGATTTCCTCTCCGGGGGCAAAATAATCCTTCCCGGGGGTCACTTCCACAGCCGTAAGTATGGGACGATAAAATTGGCTTTGGGTCACCACAATCCGTAGATAATTGGTCACATTTTCATGGCTGACCGCCACAAAGGTTTCCCCTTCGTTGACCGCCGTGGCCGTGATACTATCGGCGGAGCCTCGGGCATTGACCACCCTTCGATTTCCACTGTCTACCATGGGAACCCGGGTAGCTTCCACCACACTGCCGTCACTTAAAACCCACTGATAGCCGATATTTATACGATTGTCTCCCAGCTGGTCCTGATCTTCCTGGCTGTACTGGGAAAGCACATCCACCGTAGGGTCGAAGGGTACAATGATCGGCGCCAGGATCGCCACAACAATGATAATAGCGATGGCAAAAAAGGCAATCAAAGCCATCTTTTGCTTGGAAAACTTCTTCACAAAATCCTTAAAGGGGGAGTAGGGCTTTTCCTTTTCTCCACCGCCATTTTCTCTATGATCATCTCCCGGAGTCGTTCTTTCTCCGGGAAGGGGGCTGACACTTTTCGCTTGTTTCTCTGATTTATTTTTCAAGGCTTTGCACTCCTTTCTAGCTGTACCGTATTTGTGGATTCAGATAAGCGTAGGTTAAATCCACCAAAAGATTTACCCCTAAAAACTGTAGGGAAAACAGCATAATCAAGGCCTGCACCACGGGATAATCCCGATTGATGATGCCGTCGATCAAATAACTGCCCAGCCCCGGCCAGGAAAACACGGTTTCAATGGCAATGGCGCCGCCGATCAGAAACCCGAACTGGAGTCCCGTCATGGTTACTACGGGAATCAGGGCATTGCGAAGGGCGTGCTTAAAGATTACGTTACGCCGAATCTGTCCTTTTGCCCGGGCGGTTCGGATATAGTCCTCACCCAGGGTTTCCAGTAAACTGGAGCGGGTAAATCTTGCCACAATGGCCGCCACGGTGGCTCCCAGTACAAAGGCGGGCATGATCAAATGCCTTATGCCGCCTATGCCGCTGGTGGGAAGCCAACCCAGGCGTACCGCAAACACCTGCATCAACAGGAGTCCCAGCCAAAAAGAAGGAATGGAGATACTGGCTACGGATAAGGTCATTACCACCCGATCCAGCAGGGAGTTTCTTTTTACCGCGGAAATAATCCCCACCACCAATCCCGCCAAGGTTGCCCAAATCATACTGACCGAGGCCAGCACAAAGGTATTGATAAAGCGCCTGCCGATTTCGCTGGATACATTGGCCCGGGTCCGATAGGACACCCCAAAATCTCCCCGGACAACATTTCCCATATAGCGCACATACTGCACCGGCAGGGGATCATTAAAGCCTTCCCGTTCCCGCAGCTGCTGATAGGTATCCTGGTCGATTTCAATACCGTACATAATTCGTATGGGATCTCCCGGAGTTAAATGAACAAATAAAAATGCCAAAATCGATACAATCAGGAGAATCGGTATCATTTGTAGCAGTCTTCGAACAATATAGGTTGCCATGTTCTTCCACCTCTTTTTCTCTAATCAGTTCCATAGTCCGTTCTCTAACCAATACATAATTAATTCTATAATCAATCAGACTCTTATTTTCAACTTTTGGTTATTGCAAACCGACGGGAAGAGTTTTGCCTCTTCCCATCAGCTTTTTTTATTCTTTTGATACTTCTTTGATACCTCTTTCATATTTCTTCCGGCTTCTTTGTCTACCTTAAAAATTTATTGCTTTTCAGCATTTTTCTTGTGCGCAAGCATTTTTGTAACGCGAAAGCATTTTTCTTGCACAAGCATTTTTATAACGCGCAAGCATTTTTCTTGCATTTCAGGATTTCCTTGCTTTACGGTGCTTTTTTCCTTGCTTTTTAGTACTGTTATTGATTAATAAAATGTACACCGTTCATATCCACCGAGCCGTCCTGCATGATATAGATTCCGCCGACTTCTGTTCGTTGTGCCGCTACGGCGTCCACCACATGTAAGAACACCCATGGAGCGTCTTGATAAATAATTTCCTGAGCTTGATGATACAGTTCTAAACGTTCTTCTTCATTGGGATTTTCCAAGGCATCGTTTAGCAATTGATCCACTTCTTCATTAATATAAAAACCCGAGTTGTTATAGTTTGGTGGTACACGGTCAGATGCAAAGTTTGGTCTAAGACCCCAATCCGCTTCCCCGGTTCCCGGAGACCATCGACCGATCCATAAATCCGTACCGTCATTGTTATCCAGCATATCAAACAGGGTTCCACTCTCATAAGCCTGTACATCTACTTCGATACCGATTTCCCGAAGCTGCATGGCTACAAATTCAGCAATAGCCGTAAACTCTGTGGAGTTTCGGGTCCAAAGAGTGGCTTCAAAACCATCTTCCATACCGGCTTCCGCCATTAAGTCCAAAGCGCCGTCGATATCATATTCGTATACTGCCTGGGGACTGTAACCATATACCGGAGGCGCGATTGGAGAATCCGCTACCCGACCAAATCCGTCCACTACTTGGGCGATCAATTGATCTTTATCCACTCCGTGGTTCATGGCACGACGAACATTTTCATCCTGATACTTCTCTTCCTGAAGATTCATTCCAATATAAAACACATTCATGGAAGGACCGGAAAACACATTAACGTATTCTTCGTCCATCAAACTGTCCGCTTCTCCTGTTGGCAGGGTGTCCACAAAATGAACTTCTCCTGTTTTCAGTTGATTTACCCGGGTGCTGGCTTCCTGAACCGAAGTAAACCGAATACTTTCCACCTGGGCCATATGATCCTGATCCCAGTAATCTTCATTTTTCTCTACTACCACATGCTGACCGTCTAACCATTCCACATATCGGAAAGGTCCGGTTCCTATGGCATTTCGATCCAGATTATAGTCAGGATCCTCCATTTTTTTCTCCAACTCGTCCAAAGACTTCATTCCCGCAGTAGGATGGGCTAAATAAGAAGCCATGGAAGCATTGGGCTCGGAAGCATGGATGATGATCTCAAATTCATCCGCCACTTCCACTTCCTCAATAAAGTTAAAGAAACTTCGTCTGGCCAAACCGTTGTCTTCATCCAGAACAAAGTCGAAATTTGCCTTTACCACTTCCGCATTAAACTCGGTACCGTCATGGAAGTTGATTCCTTCCCGAAGGGTAAACCGAAGTTCCGTAGCATCATCATTATACTCATAGGATTCTGATAGATAGGGAACAATATCCAGATTCTCGTCAAATCGCAGCAAACCTTCAAACATGGTTTTTTGCACGGAGGTAGATACTCCGTCGGTGGAGTTGAAAGGATCCAAAGAGGTAGGCTCCGCCTCCAGGGCTACTACGATCTCATCTCCCGCTTCGATCATGCCGCTTTCATCTTCTCCCTCTTCTTCTTCTTCGACGGGATCATCGGTACCTTCGGTTTCTTCCCCGTTTTCTTCATCCACAGGGTCTTCCACGTCACTACAGGCACTTACAAAAACCAGCATCGTTACCAACAACAATACAAACAATAGCATCTTTTTCTTCTTCAACGTTATTCCTCTCCTTCTTAAAGATATTTTAGGTTTTTTAGGTAACCCGAAACCTGAAACCTGATCCGCTGTGGGTTCTAAGAGCTGAAAACCATTGTTTTCAACGTTCTTCAGCCTTTGTTGAACCAAGCGGTGTTTCTTAACACCTTACTTATATGCAGGAATGGTGCCAAAAGATTTTGAATCCGGGAAATTTTCTGTTATTTATTCGGCTTTTTCCCTGAGGAGTCTTTAAGACGTTTACCTGAAAATCCTTCAAACCCTTATGATTACCCTGGGCAGCGTTCCTGGTGAGGAACCATGGCCATAAAAAAAAGACCTTTAGAAAAATTTCAAAAGAAATTTTCAAAGGTCTTGGGGGTTTCTTTATTGGATGGAAAAACAGGATTTTTCTCTTTTGTTTTTTATTAGTGCTTTATTGGTTATTATTTGGTGCTTAATTGTTGCTTACCTGGTGCTTTTTTACTGCCAGTGGTTATCATACATTTTATCGCTCTATCTTATTAAGATACGCCAAACCCTGTTCCGTCAGGGCGGTTCCATGTTTTCCCCGTTTTTTAACAATCAGTCCCAGGTTTTCCAAGCGGTTTAGTTTGGTTCTTATTTGGTTCGATGTCAATGGATATTCCGTGGATTTCATGGCCTCCGCCAATTTCTCCCGTCCAACCACATTTCTTTTTTTCATCAATCGATAAATCTCCTGCAACAAAAGGATTTCCGCTTCTCCGGGCTCCAATTCCAATTTTTTTACCCTGGGTTTCATCTCCGTTTTTTTCGCTGAGGGTTCCATCTCCGGTTTTTTCGCCGCCGATTCCCTCTCCCAGGTTTTCCCTAGGGGCTCCACCGCTTCCAATCCTTCGGTGTTTGTTAAAATCTTTCCCATGAAAAATCCCCGGTCCGGTATATCCTTTATCTCCAGACGATTTCCATCCCGAACCGCCAACATGTATTCCAACGTGTTTTTCAACTCCCGGACATTGCCGTACCATTCGTAGTCCCAGAGGGTTTCGATCACTTTCGGATTGATTAGGATCTCCGACTGGGTCTCCGTCGATACAAAATAGCGGATCATTTCTTGAAGGTCTTCCTTTCGATTTCGAAGAGGAGGAATCTTCACATAACCCATTTTTAATCGATAATATAAATCCTGTCGAAATTCTCCTCCCTTTACCATTTTGGAAAGATCCTTATTGGTCGCGGCGACGATGCGAACATCCACGGTTTTGATCTGATGACCCCCGATGGGCATCACTTCCTTTTCCTGAAGCACCCGAAGGAGTCTGGCCTGTACCTTCATGGATATATCTCCGATTTCATCGAGAAAAATCGTACCTCCGTCGGCCTGCTCAAAGAGACCGATCCGTCCTCCTTTTTTCGCTCCCGTAAAAGCCCCTTCTTCGTAGCCAAAGAGCTCCGACTCGATCAGCTCATCGGGTAGGGCGCTGAAATTCACGGCTAAATAGGGTTTTTTAGAGCGGTTTGAATAATGGTGGATGGCGCTGGCAAATAGTTCTTTTCCCGTACCGCTTTCCCCTTCCATTAGAATCGTCAAATCGGTTTTCGAAAGTTTTTTCACGATTTCCTTTACCCGGGTCATGGCTTCACTTTTTCCGATGATATCTTCAAAGGTGTATTTGGCAAAGTGACCCTTTTGTATCAGTTCCCGCTTCAATTGTTCATTGGATGCAATGGTTTCCTGAACATTTTTAAAAGTGGCTATGTAAGCGTTATTGCTTTGGAGGTAGATTTTTCGTACCGCCACTTCCGTATCTTCAAAACTGAAAATTTTCTCTCCCGATTCTTTGGGTTCCATCAGGAATGTGATCAGGGATTTATGATACAATACATCTTTTAACTTTTTTCCCGCGGTTTCCTGGGCAGGCATGCCGATAATCTTCTTTAGATTTTCGTTCAGTACGCTGATCTCCCCCCGGTCGTCGTATACCAAGAGTCCGTCGTTCAAGCCATCGATCACGGAATTCAAGTGATGATTCAAACTTGCCAACTCCCCGCTGAACTCCGCAATGCGTTTGGACATGGAGATAATTTTCGTCAAGTATTTCTTGGAAATATCCTCGGCGCTTTGATCCAGCAGATCCAATCGGTTTAAAATCCCCGCAATGGTGGTGAAATCAAAAACCCGGGGGCCGATGTTGTAGATTTTTTCAATAAAGTCGGGAGCTTTGTCTGCCTCACCCGGTGTGATGGCAATTTTCGGATACGTGGAAAAGACCCCGGTGTAACCAGGATAATAGGGGGTGTATTTCAGCTCATCTATCCCCAGTTCGATCAGTACCTGGATGGATTCCAAGGCGGTTTCCAGCACATCGTTAACAAAGAGCACTTCCGTGCCCTTGGGAATTCGAAGAATTTTCGCCACATCCTCATAATTGATGGTCCGCTTTGCAATCAGAAGGTCTGAGGTGGGATCCAGACGCTCCAGTTCTTCCAGCTCCTTTTTCACGATGCCGCTGGAGACGATAACCAAATCATCACCAATCATCTCGGGCAGTCCTTCATCGATGGCATAGCTGCTGATTTTCATTTCTCCGGGAATAAATTCCTGAAGCTGTTCCAAAAGGGCCAGTCGTGTCTGCTCCGTTCCCGTTACTAAGGTAATTGAATTTTTGCCTTGCTTCATAATACGCCACCTTCCCATTGGGCATCGAAGACAGAGGAGACAGAGGGACGGAGTAATTGTCCGCCGAAAATACGCAACAGGACAATTACTCCGTCCCCTTGTCCTGTCCTTGTCCTGTCCACTCTCCCACTTTTCCCGCTATACTTTTTTCTCGGTCCCTACCTTTATGTCCTTATGCCTTTTTGCCTTTTTGCCTTATCCCGTTTTTCATTTTAGCGGTACAAAATATCATTCAGTTCTTTCGCCAGGGCGGCGCCTACTTTAGCGTTGCTGTATAATAAGGCTCCGTTGCTTTCGATCCAGGCGTCCCCGACTTTGCTTTTGATATGATTATGCAAAAAAGCGGTCCAGGCTTTTCCCTGGATATTCTGCTTCTTCCCTTCAATCAAGCCTTCCTGTAAGCCTTCATCAATCAGCTTTTGATCCAAAGACTTGTCTTTGGGAATGGGGTTTGCTGCCACCACGCCGCCTTTTAGCCCCAGGGCCCATTTAAATTTAATGGCCAGGGCCAACTCTTTTTCATCTTCCACGGTGGCATTTACGCCGTAGCCGCTTTTTTCCGTGTAAAAAGCAGGAAACTCCGCCGTTTGGTAGCCGATCACCGGCACCCCTTTACTTTCCAGGACCTCTAAGGTCCGGCCGATTTCCTGGGTGGGTTTTACCCCGGAGCAAACCACGGCGACGTTGGTCCGGCTCAGCTCTTCTAAGTCTGCGGAAACATCGAAGGTGGATTCCGCTCCGTAATGCACCCCGCCGATGGCGCCGGTGACAAAGACTTTGATCTTTGCCAGATCCGCAAGAACCATAGTGGCGGCCACGGTGGTGGCCCCATGTTCTTCCCGGGCAAGGATCATGGGGATATCCCGACGGCTGGCCTTTTGAATCCCCGGAGTTTTTCCTAAAAACTCCAAATTCTCCTGGCTGAGTCCCACTTGAATACGGCCGTTGATAATGGCAATGGTGGCGGGCACCGCCCCCTGAGCACGAATAATATCTCCCACGGCTTTGACGATCTCCACATTTTGGGGATAGGGCAGGTTGTGGGAGAGAATGGTGGATTCCAAGGCCACCACCGGCCGTCCGTCCAATAAGGCATCCTTTACATCTTTCGCATATTCCAAATATCGATCAATTCTCATACAATCACCCTTTCTGTCCATGGCAGTTTCTCTATTATTACCCCAATCTAACTCATTAAAATCATAAAAGCAAAGGGTACCACCAATTTTATCGACATAATTCGACCCAAGTGCAGCATGGAGACGATAAAAGGATTTTTATCATATTTGATGGCCAACGTGCTCATTACCGTAAACCCTGCAGGAGCCGCCGCCAAAAAACAGGTGGGGAAATCCCAGTCCGTAATTTTTCCAAGAAGCACAGCCACCAACATGGAGCTTCCAAACACCACTACGGTGGATAACACCACAGGGACCACCAATTCTCCTGAAGTCAGCATCTCCAAGGTTTCTCTAGAGAAATTATCGGAAATGGTAACGGCAATCCCAATCAACAAAAATTCGAAGGTAAAAGAGGAAGGGGCTTTGATCTTCACGCCGTAAATCGAAGCCGCTGCGATGAAAACCATGGCTCCCACCATTCCTCCGGCAGGAACCCCCAAGTTGTAAAAGATATATCCTCCCAGGGCGGCAAGTCCAATGGATATTCCTCGCACTTTAAAACTGGAAATAAATTTTGCTTTGCTGGAAAATAAGGTTTTAAGTTTCTGTTGAAATAACTGAAAGTCCCGGTAGTAGGGCGTCAAAAACAAGGGGATTCCCTTCCCTTTACGGTTCGTCTCCCCAGTTTCGCCAGTTTCCCCAGTTTCGCCAAGTCTTTGTCCATTTTTTTCCAGGCTTTCCGAATCCGTCGAAGTCTTCCCGACGTCCCCATCCACCACGGTGTCCATCAGGGTTTTATCCTTCCGGGTCATAAACCGTTTGAAAACAATGGGAAACATAAACATGGTAAGCATCATCCGAATCGTATGCATAATCACCACCGTAGTAATATCCGCCGAAGTTTCCATGGAGAGTATGGTCATCTCCGGAAGCCCTCCCATGCTGGATGAGAGAATCGCCGTAAACAGATCCAGATCCGAGACCCGGTAAAGTCCATAGCCGAAAACAAACACAATAACCATGGTCCAGGCGATGATTAACAGAGCGGGCTTCAGCAAGGATTTCAAATCCTTCACCGTATCCTTTGTGATTTTTGATCCAATAAAAATCCCCAGAACGATTTGTACAATCGGGGAGATAAAACCGGGAGCATAGGGAAGGTCCACCTCTAAAATTCTAAGGGCACCGATAAATACCATGGTACCTAAAATCCCCGGCACAGGAAACTTTAAAAAAGAAAACACCAGCCAGCCCAGCACGCCAATAGAAAAAAGCAGCATAGTGTCCATAACAATCTGTAGCCATCCTTCGATCATGTTGATGTCTCCTCTCTCATTATGTAGCGCAAACTCTTTCCGGTTTACGCTTAATTCTTCGTTATGCTAAATATTATAACACAACTGTATTATTTATGGCTTTCTCTGTAAGGAAAAATTTAAAGAGCCCGACGCCCTTTTTTAGTTTCGACTAAGGGGCAGGCTCTCAATGTTGTTTTTCAATGCCGTTCTTTGTTCTTTTTCAATGCCGTTCTTTCTTATTATATATGGTTTTGCCTACACTTCCGAGTCGGAGGACAATGACTCCGTCCCTCTGTCCGCTCTAGTCGGAGGACAATGACTCCGTCCCTCTGTCCGCTTTATTCCGTGATGGTTTCTCCCCGGTTTAGGAAGGCGTTGAGTGCCACTCCTACGATGGCGGCCAGGCTTAGGCCGGTGATTTGTACCCCTTCGGTTACGGGGATTCCGATTACGATTCCGGTGTAGGTTTGAAGGTAGCTGGTTCCAAGTCCCAGCAGTAGGATGCTGGCAATGATCACAAGATTTTTCTTTTTAAAGGCCACTTCTTTGTTTTTCTTTAAGGTTTTGATGCCTACCAAGGCGATCATGCTAAAGAGCATCAGGCTGATGCCCCCCATTACCGCTACGGGAATGGAGGTCAGGACGCCCCCCAGTCTGGCAACAAATCCCAGGATGATGGCGAAGACGGCGGCGATCCGCAGTACTGCGGGATCGTAGTTTTTCGTGATGGCCAGGACGCCGGTGTTCTCACCGTAGGTGGTGTTGGCCGGTCCGCCGATCATACTGGCGAAAATGGTTGCGATTCCGTCCCCCAACAGGGTGCGGTTCAGTCCCGGATCTTTGATGAAGTTCTTGCCGACCACTTCTCCGTTGGTGGTGATATCTCCGATGTGTTCCATAAATACGGCAAGGACCACCGGTGCGATGATTAGAATGGCGCCGATATCAAACTTCGGGGTGCTGAAGTTGGGCATTTGAATGAGGCTTGCCTCGGTGATGATGCTGGTATCCACAATATTGAATGCCAGGGCTACAGTGTATCCTGTAACTACGGCGATTAAGATCGATAACTGCTTTGAGAACCCTCGCCCAAATTTGGTGATGAGTAAGGCGGTTCCTAAGGTCAACACCGCAAGTCCGAATCCGGCGGAAGCCATGTCGATGGCAACGGGGATTAAGCTCAGTCCGATGACGATGATCATAGGGCCAATTACTTGGGCGGGTAAGTATTTTCGAATTCTTCCCATACCGATTTTTTTAATCAGTAGGGATAAGATGATGTAAATCCCTCCGGCCACCATCAGCCCTCCCTGGGCGTAGGCTAAATCTCCGTAGGTGTTGGCTACATATAGGATGACGGGAATAAATGCGAAAGAAGACCCTAAAAAAACCGGTACCTTTCCCTTTGTTACCAAATGAAATAACAAAGTTCCTGATCCAGCTGCGATAAGTGCTACCGAAGGGTCAAATCCGGTAATCATGGGAACTAAAATCGTGGCTCCAAACATTGCGATTAAATGCTGCAGTCCTAATATTACCCGTTTGATATTGACTTGTATACGGCTTTGCTCTTTGGATGCTTCGATCTTTTTTACTACTGTACTTTCTGACATAAAAAAACCTCCTTTGTATGTTGTATACAAGGAGAAGTCTTATTGCTCTTCTCCTTTTCCGGCCTCTCGGGACCGATTTAAAAGGTGAACATATTATTCACTTTTTTTACTTCTACTTATTTTATCACAGAAGATTCCCCTGCACAATAGTATTTGGTAAATCAGCAAAAAGAACATTTCCATGCAAAAACCCCCGGGTTTAACCCCGGAGGCCGCTGCTATGTCTTATTTCAACACGAGACTTGGACCGAACCGCCTTGTATTAAGGGGGGACCCTTGCCTCATAAAAGTATGTCGCTGTTATCGTACGCCAATGGAAACAAATAACTATACTTTATTGCTACTATCTATTATAACCTATGGGTTACAGAAAATCCACCGGAATTTTTTATCATGTCCACCGATTGTCCCCGTTGAACCAGGGAAGCGTCGTGAGTGGTATCAATGATTACCCATCGATCCTCATCGGCTATATACACTTCGTTCCAGGCATGATATACTGCACCATTTCCAATGGCCTGAGAATACCCCTTTACCATTCGGGTCGGGATTCCCTGACTTCGAAGCATGGCTGCAAAAAGGGAAGCATAGTCATAGCAAATTCCCTTATTGCTACTGAAGGTATTGTTGATATTCGGTAGATAAAATACATTTAACTGATCCACTTTATCATGATCATATTTTACATTGCGCACCATATAATTATATACGCCCCGTACTTTTTCCCGGTCCGAAGACATGCCTGCAGTTAATTGAGAAGCTTTTTGAATTGCAGGATCCGATGAACTCCAATTGATCTCCTGGATGGAATTTAAGTACACCGCGTGCTTTTGTTGGCTTTTTAAGGTTACTTCCTGACGATACACCTCTCGGTAGCTGTTTCCTTCGGTGTTTTCCATGATCCGTACCAGATAGGTTCCGTCTCCCCGTTGTAAGGGATAGGTTGCTACGGCATTGGCGGTTTTGGATCCGTCATGAAGATTGTAGGCGGAACGTTCTCCACCTTTTTCAACCAGTACCCGCAGTCGCTTTTGAGGCGCATTGGGATATACTACGGTTACGGCGCCTTGATCATTATGATAAATCCCTATGCGATCCATGCTGTAAGAGGGTACATTGGGGGATCTCGGCGGTGTTGCGGCTACTGTTGTGATCTCAGCGGTGCTTTTGCTCTCGCCACTGCTTTTCCCAGCACTGGCAGGTTCGCTATTTGTTGAAGCCTTGGATGCGGTGCTGCTTGGAGCACTTGCTGCCTTTTCTTCCTTGGCCGCTGCTGCTTTTTCAGCTTCTTCTTCCGCTTCGGCTTGTTTTTCCGTCTCGGCTATGGCTTCTTTCTCTGCTTTGGCTTCCGCTTCTTTTTTCGCTTCCGCTTCTTTCTCGGCTTGAGCTATCCGAGTTTCCCGCGCTTCTTTACCGGGATCCAGACTCTCAAAGGTGTGCCAATTTCCATAATCATCCTCAATGAATCTGATCTGATACTGGTCGATTATAATGATTCCGTTCTTCAAGGTAGGGCCTTCGGTCTCTTTTTTTGAATTATCCCTTGCTTTTTCTACTGCTATGGATCCTGCTGCTGAAAGATTTTCCAATGCATCAGCTTCCGGAATTCCCGAAGGAATTTTTTCTGTATCTTTATTATTGTTTGCGAATAATAGTGTGGTTGTCGTCAATAACAGGGCAAATACCAATAAAATCATTACTTTTTTCATTTTCCTACTCCTCCTTTGGTAGCTGGCTGCCTTCTCAGGCCCTGTAGCTTTGCGTCC